>NZ_DBHKXY010000033.1:0-33126 GCF_057315495.1 Eikenella sp. | reverse complement strand
TTCATGTTTCAGTATTCTCCTGGAAATACTGTAAACAACGCTACGGGTTTCTACACCTGATCGTGCCGCAAACAGGCTACCTGAAAATTATTTGCCGCGTTCGCTCCGTTGAAGTTCGCGCTTTAGCTCCGCAGAAACCCGGCCTCATTCGGAGGCTGCCTTTTAACTTCGTTGAAGCTGTGCTTTCAGGTAGCCTTCGTTTTGCCTAAAACCGCAATTCGGTGCTCACGCCGATGGCGCGGGGGCGTTGGTAGAGCGAGTCGTAGCGGTCGTTGGTGGACACGAATATCGGGCGGCGGCTGTTGAACACGTTGTCGGCATACATCGATACGCGACCGTATTTGAAGTTGTAGGCGGCGTAGAGGTTGAGCTGGCCGTAGCGTTTGATACGCCCGACTTCGGCGTTGTTGGCGGCGGAGTAGTAGCCGCTGAAGCGGGCGTCGCCGCCGGCCTCCCAGCCGGAGGGGTGCTTCCAGGCTACGCCCAAGGTGGCGGTGTAGCGCGGGGCGCGGCCTAAGCGGTTGCCTTCGATGCCGCTGCCGGGGTAGCGGCGGATGTCGGTGTGCAAAAGGCCGAGCCCGGCGGTGAGGCGCAGGCTGTCGAGCGCCTGCCAGCCTGCCTGCATTTCCGCGCCGTAGGTTTGCACGCTGTTGGCGTTGCGGATCACCACGGAGCTGGGCCCGAGGTAGAAGGGGAGCTGCATGTCTTTGTAGCGGTTGGCAAAAAGGTTGCCGCTCAGCTCGAGCCGCCGGTCGGGCGTGCGCCAGCGGGTGTAGAGCTCGATGTTGTTGATGTATTCGGGCTGGTAGGCGTAGGTGAGCACGGGTCGGCCGAAGGTGATGCCTGCACCGCCGGGGTTGTAGCCGCGCGCGAGCTTGAGGCCGGCGGTGAAGTGTTCGCCCGGGCGGTAGGAAAGATCGATTTTGGGCAGAAATACGGTTTGCCCTTTGTCCAAATCCAGGCGCAGGCTGGCACCGCCGCCGTGGCGTTGGTGTTCTTCGCGCTCAAGGCGGCCGGCAAGGGTGAGGTTCCATTGCGGGGCGAACTGCCAATCGGCTTCGGCAAAGGCGGCATACACGCGGTTGGTGTCGCTAAACTCGTTGCGCCCGCCCACACTGCGGATGTCTACGGTTTCGTCTTGGCTGCTGCGGAAGAAATACAGTCCGGCCAGGCCTTTCACGCTGCCGCCTTCGGGGCGGTAGTGCAATACGGGCTCCCACTGCACTTCGTGGCCGCGCAGGGTAGCGGGCACGCCTTGCGGGTGCACGGACATGGGCAGGTGGATGCGGTCGTTGTCATAACGGGCGTACACCAGCTTGTTTTCGAGCTTGAAGCTGTCGCTAACCTGCCAGGAAACATCCCAAATGCCGGAGCGGGAGCCGGTTTCAAATACGGGCTTCTGCGGCAGGAAGCGGGCGCTGGCGGTGTTGCCCATGATTTCATTTTGCGGGGCGCGCGATTTAATGTAGTTGAAGGTGAGGCGGCTGAGGAAGTTGGGATAGGCCTCGGGCGTGAAGAGCAGCTTGAAGCGGATATTGGTGTTTTCCACGCGGCGCGGGTTGCCTGCGGGGTCGTAATGCACGAAGGGTTCGTAGCTTTCGCGCTGCTGGCGCTCGGCACTCAGGCGGAAGGCGAGGTTGTTTTTCACAATCGGGCCGGATACCATCAGCGCGCCGTTGCGGGTTTTCTGGTTGCCCGCGCCCAAGCGCACCGCGCCTTCCCATTCCTGAGTCGGGTCGTTGGACCGCATCACGATGGCGCCGGCTACGGCGTTCTGCCCGCGCACCAGGCTCTGCGGCCCGCGCAAGACTTCCACCTGCCGCATATCCCACAGCGATTGCGTGCCGAAGGCATATTCGTTATAAGTGGCGGAGCGGCCGTCTATCGACAAATTCAAACGCGGCCGCGTACCGGCGAAGAATGCCACCGCACCCACCGCCGGGCCGGAACCGTCCACGCCGCGCACGGTGGGCAAATCGTTGCCGCTGCCCAAATCCACGGTGTTGACGGTTTGCTTGAGCAGGTCGGTGGTGGAAAGCTTGTGGCCGCTGCGGTCGATATCCGGCGCGGTGAACACATTGTGCGATGTGCCGGTTTGGAACACGGTGCGGCTGCCGCGCTCGCCAGTCACCACAATATCGGGCAGTTGCGCGGCGGCATCGGTTTCTTCGGCGTGGGCGAAATATGGGGTGGCAGCCAGCAGGGCAAGCAGGCAGGCGCTGGGACGGACACGGGGTTTCACAGCAATTATCCTTATATTGTTACGGCTCAGTGAGTGCAATTAATATTTACAGATTTACATTAAATATACATATACTGTAAATTATAGAAAGCAGTAAAAGATAATGCAAGCGATTATCGACAATATTCAGTAAACGTATAAGGAAGCAGTTAAACCCATGGCTATCAGTAAAAAACGACAGGCATTGCGCGAAGCAGCTAAAAACCTATTTTATACACAAGGCTTTGCCGCCGTTTCCGTAGAAGCCATTTGCTCCGCCGCCCACACCAGCCGCGTAACCTTCTACAAATATTACTCCGGCAAAAACGCGCTGGTGCAGGAACTATTTGCCGAGCAGAAAGAATGCGTACGCAGCCGACTCGAAGGCCTGCTGGTGCAGCAATGCAGCCTAGAGGAAGCTGCTGCCGCTCTGTTTGCCATCCAGCGCGAATCCTTGGCCGAGCTCTATTCCGCGCCCGTGCTCGACGACATCACCAACGTAGCCGATTTAGAACTGGAACGCTTTTTCCGCAGCATGGAAGAAGAGAAATATCAGTTTATGCGCAGCTTTTTCCACACCCTGCAACAGCGCAAACTCATCCACCACAGCCTGCCGCCCGAACTCATCGACCTCTTCATCCGCCAAATGGACAGCCTCATGCGACAACCCTGTCTCGCCGAACTCTACGCCCCCTCCCCGCAACGACTGCCACAGGATATATTGCAACTCCTGCTCTACGGCCTCACCAGCCGAGAAGCAGAATAAGGCAGCCAGGCTAAACAAAAGGCTACCTGAAAGCATCAGCTTCAACGAAGTTAAAACAAGTTCTGAGAGTTTCTGCGGTGCTGAAACTCCAAGTAGCCTCTTCTCATGCTCACCCCAAGCCCGGCCCGCGTTATAATCCACTCCCATCAATCACATCGAAACCACCGCCATGCCCCCTACCCTAGAGCTCGACCTCACCGGCCTTAAATGCCCCCTGCCCATCCTTCGCGCCAAAAAAGCACTGGCCACTTTGGAAGCAGGGCAGATACTTTCCGTGCGCGCCACCGACCCCGGCGCCCCCGACGACTTTGCCGCCTTCTGCCGCCAAACCGGCCACCAACTGCTCACTTCCGGCACGGATAACGGCGTGTTCGTTTTGGTCATCCAACACAAATAGCCCGGCTTTGCCGCAACATCGTTTTAACCAATCTTGCAACATACCCTTTCAGGTAGCCTTATCCGCCCAGCATCCCAAGGCTACCTGAAAACACTATCTATCCAACCAAGAAAGCCCGCCATGCAAACCCTCACCCTCCTCCGCCCCGACGATATGCACCTGCACCTGCGCGACGGAGACACCCTGCACCACGTTTTGCCGCACACCGCCCGCCAGATGGGCCGCGCCGTGATCATGCCCAACCTCAAGCCACCGGTGATTAGCGTGGCCGATGCCTTGGCCTACCGCGAACGCATCCTCGCCGCCCTGCCCGCCGGCAGCCGCTTCCAACCGTTGATGACGCTCTATCTCACCGACCACGCCACCCCTGCTCTGGTACGAGAAGCCAAAGCCGCCGGCATCGTCGCCTTCAAACTCTACCCTGCCGGTGCCACCACCAATTCCGACAGCGGCGTAACCGATCTGTTCAAACTCCTGCCCGTGCTCGAAGAAATTGCCGCCCAGGATATGCGCTTCCTGGTGCACGGCGAAGTAACCGACCCCGCCATCGACATCTTCGACCGCGAAGCCGCATTCATCGAACGCATCCTCCTGCCCGTGCTGAATAAAGTGCCAGGCCTCAAAACCGTGTTCGAACACATCACCACCGCCGAAGCCGCCCGCCTCGTGTGCCAAAGCGGCGAAAACCTCGCCGCCAGCATTACCCCGCAGCACCTGCTGCTCAACCGCAACGACCTTTTGGTGGGCGGCGTGCATCCACACCACTACTGCCTGCCCGTGCTCAAACGCGAAAGCCACCGCCAAGCCCTGCTTGGAGCCGTATCCGGCGCGCAATCGCACAAATTCTTCCTCGGCACCGACTCCGCACCGCACCCGCAACACGCCAAAGAAAACGCCTGCGGCTGCGCCGGCATGTTCAGCGCCGCCACCGCCATCGAGCTCTACGCCGAAGCCTTCGAGCAAATCGGCGCGCTCGACAAACTCGAAGCCTTCGCCTCGAAAAACGGCGCCCGCTTCTACGGTCTGCCCGAAAACACCGACACCATCACCCTGGTGAAACAAGCGCAAACCGTGCCCAACAGCTTCCCCATCGGCAATGGCGGCAACCTCGTCCCCATGCGCGCCGGTGGCAGCGTGGCTTGGACGATGCAATCGTAAGCCCCGCCCGCTCTGATTTTGATACAAAAAGGCTACCTGAAATTTTTCAGGTAGCCTTTTCATTGCAGCAACGATGTGCTATTCAAACTCTGCCCACACCGGCGCGTGGTCGCTGGGGCGTTCCAGCGCGCGCGGTGCGGTGTCTACGCCGGCGGCGGCAAGGCGCGGCAGCAGGGCTTGGCTGGCGAGGATGTGGTCGATGCGCAGGCCGAGTTTGCGGCGGAACATATTCATGCGGTAGTCCCACCAGGTGTAGAGCGGTTCGGCGGGGTGCAGGCGGCGCAGGCTGTCGGTGAGGCCGAGGTCGAGCAGGGTTTGGAACCAGGCGCGCTCTTCGGCGGAGCAGAGGATTTTGCCCTGCCATTTTTCGGGGTCGTACACATCCAAATCGGCGGGGGCGATGTTGAAATCGCCGAGCAGCACCAATTCCGGATGCTGCGCCAATTCGCTGCGGATGAATTCGGCCAGCGCGGCAAACCATTGCTGCTTATAGGCAAATTTTTCGCTGCCCACGGCTTCGCCGTTCACACAATATACGTCCACCACGCGCACGCCGCCGATGGTGGCGGCAATCACGCGCTGCTGCGGGTCGTTTGGCAGGGCGGGCAGGCCGGTGTGCACGTCTTGTGCTTCTTCTTTGCTCAGGATGGCTACGCCGTTGTAGGTTTTCTGCCCGCTCCACACGGCGCGGTAGCCGAGCATTTCAAAAGCGGAGAGTGGAAACTGGTCTTGATCCAGCTTGAGCTCTTGCAGGCAGAGCACATCAGGCTGATGCTGAATCAGCCAGTCGCTCACGTGCGGCAGGCGCACTTTGAGGGAGTTGACGTTCCAAGTGGCGATTTTCATGGCGTTTGCTTTCGGAATGAATTTTTCAGGTAGCCTGCATCGATAGTGAGGCTACCTGAAAAGTAAGTGTTGCAACAAAATTGAAATCTGCTTATTCGGCTTCGTCTATCCAAGCCTGCTGCACGGCTTCGAGGATGCGCTCGCCGCAACGCTGCGGGTCGTCGTCAAACTCGGGCAAATCGAGGATGAGCTGGCGCAGCCGGGTGAAGCGGACGGCTTTCGGGTCGATTTCGGGATGGCGGTCGAAGAGCTCTTCAGCGATGCGTTGGGTGTCGGTCCATTTCATGATGAGGCTACCTGAAACTATAGTGGATTAAATTTAAATCAGGACAAGGCGGCGAGCCGCAGACAGTACAAATAGTACGGCAAGGCGAGCCAACGCTGTACTGGTTTAAATTTAATTCACTATAGATGTGTACGGCCGGCGGCTGGGGAGCGCCAGGCTTAATGATGCTCGCGGGCATGGTTGATGGTGTATTTGGGGATTTCCACCACCAAGTCTTCGCCGGCCACTTTGGCCTGGCAGCTCAAGCGCGATTCGGCTTCCAAGCCCCAGGCTTGGTCGAGCAGGTCTTCTTCGATTTCGCTCGGTTCTTCCAGGCTGTCGAAGCCTTGGCGCACGATCACGTGGCAGGTGGTGCAAGCGCAGGATTGCTCGCAGGCGTGCTCGATTTCGATGCCGTTGTCGAGCAACAGGCTGCAAATGCTTTCGCCTTCGGGGGCGTTTTCGATGATTTTGCCTTCGGGGCACAATTCGCTGTGCGGCAAGACGGTTACTTTGGGCATGGTGTGTGCTTTCTTGGCTGAATTTTTGAGTGGCGTATTGTAACGGAAAAGGCTACCTGAAAACAGTTGATTGCTTTTCAGGTAGCCTCTATCGCTACACAGATGGCTTAAACTGCAAAAATAACGTTTTTAGCTTCGCAGAAACTCAGCTTCCTTCGGAAACTTCGTTTTGTTCATGCAAACCAAAAGCTACCTGAAACCAGCCAATCGCTTTTCAGGTAGCCTCTATTGCAACGGGGCTTACAGCTTGCCGCCGCCCACGCCGTTGGCGATTTCGCGCACCGCGCTCACATACAGGCGGCTGTGGTTGTATTGCCAAACGGCGAAGAAATTGTTCAGGCCGATATAGTAATCATACTGGCCGGGCGCGGTTTCCAAGCGAAACAGCAAGGCTTTTTCATGGTCGGCCACTTCCTCCAGCGGCGTTACCCCCATCCGACGCAGCTCGCCAACGGTTTTGTTCAGCGCAGTTTTTTCATCAATCAGCGCCAGCAATTCCGGCGTGGGCACCATCGACACCGGCACCATTACCTTGCCGCCGCGCTGCCAGCCGTGTGCCTTCAGATAGTTGGCCACCGAAGCCGCCACATCCGGCACGCTGCCCCAAATGTTGCGCTGGCCGTCGCCATCGTAATCCACCGCCCATTTGCGGTAGCTCGACGGCATAAACTGCGGCATCCCCATCGCCCCGGCGTAGCTGCCGGTGAAGCTAAACGGATCGCGTCCTTCTTCTTTGGCCATCAGCAGGAATTCATGCAGCTCCTGCTGGAAAAACTCACCACGGCGCGGATAGCCGAACGCCAGCGTGGGCAGCGAATCGGCCAGGCGGAAGCTGCCCATATTGCTGCCGTAATTCGTTTCGATGCCCACAATCGCCACCAACACTTCCGCCGGCACGCCGTATTCGCGCGCTACTTGGTCGAGCACTTGGCGGTATTGCTGGTAGAAGCGGCGGCCGCCGTTGATTTTGCCCGCACCGGCATTGCCGCTGCGGAATTCATACCACGGGCGCGACGTGCCGGGGCGGTTCATGATGTTGACAATATTGCCCTTATACACCGACTGCGCGAAAAACTGCTGCAACTGCCCTTCGCCCATCACGCCCAATCCGGCCTGCTGCCGGATAAAGCGCTGCACCTCGGCATTTTGGCTGAACCCGGTTTCCGACACCGGCAAAGCCGATGCTTCCGGCACCACCTTCTGCCCCTCCGGCACAGGCGGAATCGGCTGCTCGCTGCTGCAGGCGGCCAGCACACACAAAACGGCTAAAGCGGGGGCAAATTTCAATTTCATCATGATTTCCAAGCAAACAAATAATGCATGAAGTGTAGCACAGGCAGCCAACCCGGCGCGAATGCAAAGGCTACCTGAAAACTTTCAGGTAGCCTTTAAAACTTGCCGGCCAGGCAGCTAACGCCTTGCCACCGCGGCCGTGGCGAGATATTGCTGCGCCCCGGCGGCAATGGCGCGGGCGGCTTTTTGGCGGAACTGGCTGCTGGCCAGCATCTGCTCTTCGGTGGGGTTGGAAATGAAGGCAGTTTCCACCAAGATCGACGGAATATCCGGCGCCTTGAGCACAGCAAAGCCGGCCTGATCCACGTGGCCTTTGTGCAGGCGGTTGATTTTGCCCATTTCATCGAGCACCGATTTGCCCAGACGCAGGCTGTCGTTGATGGTGGCGGTTTGCACCAAATCAAACAGTGTGTGGTCCACCTGCCGGTTGCCGCTCACGCGGATGCCGCCGATTTGGTCGGAAGCGTTTTGCGATTGCGCCAACCAGCGGGCGGCGGCGCTGGTGGCCCGGCCCCGGCTTAAGGCATACACGCCGGTGCCGCGCGGCTGCGGCGTGGTAAAGGCATCGGCATGAATCGAAATGAAAATATCGGCTTTGCGGCTGCGCGCCTTGGCCACGCGCACACCCAGCGGGATAAACACGTCTTCGTTGCGCGTCATGTACACCTGATAGCCGAGCCGCTCCATTTCGCGTTTGGCTTCGCGTGCAATCGAAAGCACCACGTCTTTTTCGCGCAAGCCGCTGGGGCCGATGGCGCCGGAATCTTCGCCGCCGTGGCCGGGATCGAGCATCACCACCAGCTTGCGGTTGCCGCGCCGATTGCCGCTAGCATGGTTTTGTACCGGCGGCACGCTGGTGGTTTGCGCCTGCGCGGTGGCGGTGCCGTCTTGGCGGATGCGGCCGTTGGTGTAGTCTTGCAGGAGTGCCATCAGCGGGTCGTTCGCTTCCTGCGCCAGCGCCACGGCCTGGGTGGGATAGAGGTCGATCACCAAGCGGTGTTTGAAATTGGCCACCGGCGTGAGCGCAAACACTTGCGGGTTTACGGCGGTTTTCAAATCCATCACCACGCGGATGGTATCGGGGTTGAATTGTCCCACGCGGATGCCGGCCACATACGGATCGCTGCGGCTGAGCTTCTGCGGCAGGCTCTGCACCACGCTGTCGAGGCTCGCGCCCTGAATGTCCACCACCAGGCGGCGCGGGTTGTCCAGCAGGAAATATTTATGCTGCAGGGGGCGGGTGGATTCGAGCGTGGCGCGGGTGTAGGAAGAGGCCGGCCAAATGCGCACGGCCACAAACTGCGGCGTACCGTGTGCTTCGACCGTGGGCACGATGCTCAGGAGCAGCAGGCCGGCGCCGCTGCTTAGGAAAGTTCGGCGGGTAAGTTTTGCCATAATTTGATAAGTTGCTTGCCGTTTTCAGAATCGGCGGAAAGAGTACAGACACGGCCGCTGCCGCTATTTTGCAGTGCAATGTGCAAATCGGCTGCGGGCACGAAGTCTGCAGCGCGTTGCGGCCATTCGATGAAATGGAGGGCGGGCTCGGCAAACAGTTCGCCCAGCCCGGCATCTTCCCACTCTTCCGGCGCGGCAAAGCGGTATAGATCGAAATGGTTTACCGCCAGGCCGTTTGGCCGGTAGCTTTCCACAATGGCATAGGTGGGGCTTTTCACTGCGCCGGCATGCCCCAGCCGGCGCAAAATGGCGCGCACCAGCGTGGTTTTGCCCGCGCCCAAATCGCCTTCCAGCCACACCACCAGCGGTGCGGCCAAATCGGGCGCAATGCGCTGGCCGAAGGCTTCGGTGGCGGCTTCGCCGTTGAGAAAGAGAGAGAGGGAGTTTTGCATGCGGCGGATTATAACCTGAAATACTGTTGGGAAAGTTTAAGCCGCGCGGCTTTCAGCCAGCCTGTCGGCACTGCTTTGGCAAGTTCTAAGGTAGCCTGAACTGAGGCTACCTGAAAATCGGTTTCGCTCTGCTGCGGGGCACATCACTTCATAAGGTGCTGGCTTACCCAGCATGGAAAATATATGGTTTCAGCCACGGGCTACTCAATTTCCGATTATTTCGTTTTTCAGGTAGCCTCTTCTCCGTTTTCGGCAACCTGCTCGTTCTCCGGCAGGGCATGTTCTGCCTCCCATTGCGCAAACCATGCAGCCACCACGGCACCCACTTCCTCCATGCCCTGTTTTTTCAAGCTGGAAAACAGTTGCACACCCACCGCCTGCCGCTCGGCAAAAGGCTGGAGGGCGCGGCGCACGGCAGCGAGGGTTTTAATCTGCTCGTTTTTGGAAAGTTTGTCGGCTTTCGACAACAAAATATGCACTGGTTTACCAGTGCTGGCGAAAAATTCCAACATTTGTTTGTCCAATTCTTTGAGCGGGTGGCGTGCATCCATCACCAACACCAACCCGATAAGCTGGGCGCGGGTTTGCAGGTAGCCGCCGAGTAGCTGCACCCAATGTGCGCGCACGGCTTCGGGCACTTGGGCATAGCCGTAGCCGGGCAAATCCACCATATAGTGCCCATTAGCCAGGCTGAAGAAGTTGATATGCTGGGTGCGGCCTGGAGTTTTGGAAACATAAGCCAGGCGGGTGTGGGCGGTGAGCGTATTGATGGCGCTTGATTTGCCGGCATTGCTGCGCCCTACGAAGGCAATTTCAGCAGGGGTATCGGGCAGGTCTTTTAAGTGATTAACGGTGGTATAAAATTTAGCGTTTTTAAAAAGCGGCATGGCTGGAACAAAAAGTAAAATTTAGTATAGAATACCACGTTTATAAAAACAGAGTATTGGGCGGCGGCCTCCTGCCCCGCCGATTTGGAGCATATACATGAAACACACTACCTTAACCGGCCTACTGCTGGCCGTTTCCGGCTTCACCTTGGCTGCACCGCCCGCCGCCGACATGAACAACGGCAAGCGGGTGGTTGATACGGTGTGCGCTGCCTGTCACGGTGCAGACGGCAACACCAACATCGCCACCTATCCGCGCCTATCGGCCCAACATCCCGCCTACATCATCCAGCAAACCCTGGCCATTAAAAACGGCGACCGCAACACCGGCGCAGCCGTTACCATGCGCCCGCTGGTACAAAACCTGAGCGACAAAGACATCTCCGATGCTGCCGCCTACCTCACCCGCCAAATCCCGAAATCCGGCGAAAGCAATCCCAAAGAAAATCCGGAATTAGGTGCGCGCATTTTCCGCGGCGGCTTGCCGGCTAAAGGCTTGCCTGCCTGCATGTCGTGCCACGGCCCCGGCGGCGCAGGCATTCCGGGCAACCAAACCCTGAAAGACGGCGCAGTAGCCTACCCGCGCCTGGCCGGCCAACACAAATCTTATGTGGTGGACCAACTGCACTCCTATCAAAGTGGCCAACGCACCAACTCCATTATGGGCGACATTGCCAAACGCATGAGCAACGAAGAAATGGATGCCGTAGGCAACTTTATTCAAGGTTTGCAATAAGCCGTATCATTCCGTCCGGCCGTATTCTGCAATGGATACGGCCGGATTGTTTTGCAGCGGATGGAATTGAAACCCATGCGGCTTTGGCTCGCCTTGCCCTGATTTAAATTTCATCATAGCTAGCCTTTTGCCAATCTGCATAATTTACATTTTTTCACGCAGCCCTAATTTTCCGCTAAGCTTGCCTACCTATAATGCAAGCCATCAACTCAGGCAACACCGGTTGTCGCTTTTACCTCCCCCCAATCTTGAATAAAGGAAAACACCATGAAAAACGCTCTGCTCCTCACCGCCATGTTGGCCGTATCCGCCACCGCTTCCGCCGGCTTCTCCGAAAATGGCCAAGCACCTGGCTACCAAAACAGTGTAACCCGCGTTTCTGCCCTGCGCAGCGTACCGGACGACAGCTATGTTACCTTAGAAGGCTACATCGAACGCCAAGTGCGCCACGAACACTACATCTTCCGCGATGCCAGCGGCCGCATCGAAGTGGAAATCGACGACGACGTATGGCGCGGCCTGAACGTTACCCCGCGCGACAAAGTGCGCCTCGAAGCCGAAATCGACCAAGAATGGCGCCGCACCGAAGTAGACGTAAAATCCGTTACCCGTATCCAGTAAGCAAAGAGGCTACCTGAAAACGAAGCTTCAACGCAGTTTAAACGAAGTACATTTCTGCAAAGCCAAAATGCCCGCTTCAACAGAATGGCAACGGGCATATTAAGTTTCGTTCGAACTGCCGACATATTTTTCAGGTAGCCTGTTCCGTTTTCCCCAATCCCCAAACTGTGAAAGGAAAGCCGATGTCAGCACGCAAACCCTCCCTCCTATTGCTGGCCGCCACCATCATGGCCGTTTCCCTGCCCGCCCTGGCCGACCACAACGATTACGATGACGACGATCATTACCACCGCTACTCGCAAGAGCATCGGGTACGCCGCGGCCACCAGCCCGGCCGCTATCGGCAGGCAGGCTATATTTCGAGCACCCGTGCCGCCAACATCGCCGCCCGCCACACCCGCGCCCGCGTAACCGACGTGGACCTCACCACCTGGCGCGGCCGCCGCGTGTATGAAGTGGATTTAGACGGTCGGCGCGGCGATTATGAAGTGATTGTAGACGCCCGCAGCGGCCGCATCCTTTCTTCCAAATTCGATCCCGACGATTAAACCGCTTGCCTATCCAACGTATAAAGGCTACCTGAAAACGCGCAACACAAGTTTTCAGGTAGCCTTTATTTCCGCCCAAGCAAGGGCAAGATCGCACTTACTCAATCCGATAATGCAACATGCGGCTGCTTTCGCGGATAACGCGCACCAGGCGCATAATCAGGCTGGAAACGAAACCGATTCGTTTCCATTCGGCAGGGAAATCGCCCACGATATAGCGGTTGGAAATGAAATGCAGGTTGTCTGCCCATTGCTCTGGCTCACGCACATTGTCGCAAAAGGATTCAAAGCGGGCGCTAACGTGCTTCATGGCATCGTGGCGGGCAGAGTTTTTCACTGTCCAGCTGTTGCACATATCGAAGGCGATTTCACTGCCGTGGAAACGGGCAGCTAGGTTTTGGAATAATGTGCGTACCATTTCATTGGAAAAATACATCAGCACGCCTTCAATCACGAACAGGAATTGGGCATCGGGGTGGCGGGCATGCAACTCGTCCATCCACTCGGTGTCGAAGGCAGAGGCGGCAATCAGGGTTTCGTTGCTTTGCGGCGGCAAAATGGCGCGCCGCCATTGAATCACGTCTTCCAAATCGAGCTGATAAAACGGCACACCGTCTGCTTCGCTACCGATGCGTTCGCAGCGGCTGTCCAGCCCGCAGCCCAGGATGACCACCACAGGATTGCTTTGGCGGCGGATGAAATCGGCGGTGAGCTGGTCGAAATAGCGGGCTCGGATGGCTGTACCGATGAGGGTGGGCTTGGCGCGGTCGAACTTGGCAAAATCATAGTCGATCTGCGGCACCAGCCGGCAAGCAGCGGGATCGATAAGGATGGGGTTGGCCTGCTGGGAGGCACGGTATTTCATATAGAGAGGAATCAGCAGGGTTTCGCTGATGGCGTTTTCGATTTTAATCATGGCTTTCTCCTGTTAACTATTTGTTTGCACACCAGAAACAAACCAAATAAGAGGCCACCTGAAAGAATTTCTCAAAGCTCAAACGAGGCTTTCGTGAAGTAAAAACAGAGGCTACCTGAAAATAATTATCAGGTAGCCTCATTATACGCCTATCGCCAATGCCCTGGCTTCTCCCTGCGGAATAAGCCAATCACAAAATAAAAACAATCACTTAAGAGAATTACTTTAAACACGCATCAGCCATAGCGCTTCTGAAATTCACGCATAAATTCAATCAGCGCTTCTACCCCTTGCAAGGGCATGGCGTTGTAGATGCTGGCACGCATGCCGCCCATGCTCTTGTAGCCGCCCAGCAGGCGCAGGCCGCGGGTGGTGGATTCTTGAACGAAGAGTTCGTCCAATTCCTTGTTGCCGGTGGTGAAGATCACGTTCATTTTGGAGCGGGCGGCAGATGCAACACGGTTACGGTAGAAGCCGCCGCTGTTGTCGATGGCGGCATACAGTGTTTTGGCTTTGAGGGTGTTGATGGTTTCCATCTGCCCTACCCCGCCCTGCGACTGCAGCCAGCGGAATACGAGGCCGGAAATGTAGATGGGATAGGTGGCGGGGGTGTTATACATGCCTTGGCGCTCGATGTGCGAACGATAGTTCCACACATCAGGCACGCGGCTGGAACAGCGATCGAGCAGATCTTCACGAATGATGATGATGGTGGTGCCGGAAGGACCGATATTTTTCTGTGCGCCTGCATAAATCACGCCGAAATCGGCCACATTGATGCGGCGGGAAAGAATCTCGCTCGACATATCGCACACCAAGGGTGGCATGTCCACGCCCAGTTTGGGCACTTCATGATATTGCAGGCCGTGCACGGTTTCGTTAATCACAAAATGCACGAAAGCGGAGCTCGGATCGATATCCCAAGACGCAACCGGCGGCAGGTCGGTGTAATCAAACTGCTCGCCGCCATGCGCGGCCAGATGGATGTTTACATCCGACAATTTGCCCATTTCCTGATGGGCGATGCGGCTCCAGTTGCCGCTCACCACCGAATCGACGCGCTTAAAGCCGTTGCTCAGATTCATCACGGTCATGTTGAACTGTGCGCTGGCGCCACCCTGCAAAAACAAAACTTTATAGTTATCGGGAATATTCAAGAGCTGGCGCAAATCCTGCTCGGCATGATAGAGGATGCTCATGAACACATCGGAGCGGTGGCTCATGGTCATCACGGAAAAGCCCGTGCCGTTGTAGTCAAACATTTCGCTTTGCGCGGTACGCAATACGGATTCGGGCAGCACGGCCGGGCCGGCGGAGAAGTTGTAAATCGGGGTATCCACAGTAAAAACTCGATTGAAATTGCGGCAGGATGCCTTAATGGGTGGGGATTCTATCGTTTGCAAACCTGTTGCAGCAAGGATTTTCGCCATTTCCCACCAAACGGCAGAGCAGTGAAAAACTATTTATTAACTACAATTTCCAAACAAGAAAAGTGATTTCCACCGTTTATCCATAGAAAACAGAATTTATCTCCAGCAATTCAATAGCAGCAAGTGAATCCCACCCTGTCGTTATTTTGGTCTTCGGTATGTGTTGTAGTGGCTGGTTTCAGGTAGCCTGTGCAGCAAAAGGCTACCTGAAAACCCATTTGCGCTTTCAAACAGCCTTTCATATAGTGGATTAAATTTAAATCAGGACAAGGCGGCGAGCCGCAGACAGTACACACGTTACGGCAAGGCGAACCAACGCTGTACTGGTTTTTGTTAATTCACTATAAATATTTTCAGGTAGCCTGCTTGGTATACAGGCTACCTGAAAATTCACAGCGGGCTTTAAGCCGACCAAACAAACATCAAATCTTCAAAATCCGCTCGCCGCGCCCGATGCCGGCGGCGCCGGTGCGCACGGTTTCTAGAATCAAGCCTTTGGGCACGGTTTCGAGGAAGCTGTCGAGCTTATCGCTGGTGCCGGTGATTTCGATCACATAGCTCTTATCGGTTACGTCCACCACCTGGCCTCGGTAAATATCGGTGAGCCGCAGGAGCTCGTCGCGGTCTTTGCCCAAGGCGCGTACTTTTACCAGCATCAGCTCGCGCTCCACATGGCGGCAATTGTTGAAGTCGATTACTTTCACCACTTCCACCAGCTTGTTGAGCTGCTTGGTAATCTGCTCAAGCACTTGGTCGTTACCGCGGGTAACGATGGTCATGCGCGAGAGGGTCGGGTCTTCGGTAGGGGCTACGGAAAGCGCGTCGATGTTATAGCCGCGCGCGGAAAAGAGGCCGACCACGCGGCTCATGGCGCCGGATTCGTTTTCCATCAGGATGGATAAAATGTGTCGCATCATGGCACGCTCCTTGTGTCGTAGTGGCGGTCGGTTACTTCGTTTACATCGGAATCGGCTTTGCGCTCGCGCATATGCGGCGGCAACACCATCTCGTCCAAACCTTTGCCGTTGCCCACCATGGGGAAGACATTTTGTTTGCGATCCACCACGAAATCCATAAACACCAGCCTGTCTTTCAGCGCGAGGGCTTCGCGCAGCGCGCCTTCCACGTCGGCCGGTTTTTCAATGCGCATGCCCACATGGCCGTAGGCTTCGGCCAGTTTCACAAAGTCGGGCAACGTGTCGAAATAGGTTTCGGCTTCGCGGTTGCTGTAATACAGCTCCTGCCATTGGCGCACCATGCCAAGGTAGCCGTTGTTTAGGCAGATGATTTTCACCGGCAGGTTGTATTGTTTGCAGGTAGCCAGCTCTTGGATGTTCATCTGCACCGAGCCTTCGCCGGTAATGCAGCAAATATCGCGGTCTGGCGCGGCAAGATACGCGCCCATGGCATAGGGCAAACCCACGCCCATGGTGCCCAGGCCGCCAGAATTGAGCCACTGCCGCGGCTGGGAGAAGGGGTAATACTGCGCGGCAAACATTTGGTGCTGCCCCACGTCGGTGGTAACGATGGCATTGCCTTGGGTTACTTCGGCCAGGGTGCGTATCACCTGCTGCGGCAGGATAACGTCTTCGCGCGGCTCAAGGTAGAGGCAGTCGCGGCTGCGCCAAGCTTCGATGCGTTGCCACCATTTTTCCAGATTGGCCGGATTAAACTGCAATTCCTGCTTGCGCCACAAGCCGATCATTTCCTCCAACACATTTTTCACGTCGCCCACAATCGGCACGTCGGCCTTCACGCGCTTGGCGATACTGGAAGGATCGATATCGATGTGGATGATTTTTCTCGGCTGTTCCAGGAATTTGGCCGGCACGGAAATCACGCGGTCGTCAAAACGCGCGCCCACGGCCAAAATCACATCGGCATTGTGCATGGCCAAGTTGGCCTCGTATGTGCCGTGCATACCGAGCATGCCGAGGAAGCGGCGGTCGGAAGCGGGATAGCCGCCCAAACCCATCAGCGTGCCGGTGCAGGGGATATTCAGAAGCTGTACCAATTCGGTGAGCTGTTTGGCCGCATTACCCAAAATCACGCCGCCGCCAAAATACACCAGCGGGCGTTTGGCCGCCGCCAGCATCTGCACCGCCTTTTTAATCTGGCCGATGTGGCCGTGCGTAACCGGCTGGTAGGAACGGATAAAAATATCTTCCTGCGGATAGCTGAACTTAGAAAGCGCCTGCGTAGCATCTTTGGTGATATCCACCACCACCGGGCCGGGGCGGCCGCTCTGCGCAATTTGAAACGCCTTTTTGATGGTGGGCGCGATTTCGTCCACCTCGGTAACCAGGAAATTGTGCTTCACGCACGGGCGGGAAATGCCCACCATATCAATTTCCTGAAACGCATCCGAGCCCACCGCGGGCGAAGGCACCTGGCCTGAAATCACCACCAGCGGAATGGAATCGCTATAGGCCGTGGCAATGCCGGTGATGGCGTTGGTGGCGCCCGGGCCGGAAGTAACCAGCGCCACGCCCACCTTGCCGCTCACGCGCGCATAGGCATCGGCGGCATGCACCGCAGCCTGCTCGTGGCGCACCAGAATATGCTCGAATTTGTGGAGTTGGTAGAGAGCGTCGTAGATTTCCAAAACCGCGCCACCGGGATAACCGAACACGTATTCCACGTTTTCGGCCTTAAGACTTTGCACCAATATTTGTGCGCCTGATAATTGCATCAAACCTCTCCTTTTATGCACATCAGCCGACAGTCGGCGGCAGCTTTACCTCGGCATGGTAATGCGCTGGCTGAAGCCGGGCGGATTTAAGGTACGCAAAACGGCAACAACCGGTAACAGTCTGCACGCCGCACCCATCGAAAGAGATGCGGGGTTTATGTAAAAAAAGGAAAATCAAGATACCGCAGCACGGCATAAAAAACAAGAGCAGGCGGGAAAAATACTGCATCAGAAGCATGATTAACTAACTAACGCCGAGCAATCACTAAGAAAATGCCACTTCACTTAAAAAAGCGGAAATAAGCTATCGAATAATATCTGCAGGCGGCTATGCTGTAAAACAAAGGCTACCTGAAAACAGCAACACGGGATTTCAGGTAGCCTTTTCCTATCCATCTAAACCGCAACACAACTACACCTCAACCCGCTTGCCAATATCTTTAAGCTTAGCGTACTGCTCCAAAAGCTGCGGACTATCGTCCAAACTCATGGCAAAGTTCCACAGATAAGTGGTTACGGAATAAACGTGCCCCGCGCTACCGTAACCTTGGAGGATAAGCAGCAACAATGCCGTACCGAACAGGAAGCTCAGCGCCAGCCCTATAGCCAGGAAGCTGGCAGCTTCACGATTGGAAATCAGAATCCGCAGGCGGGCGGAGAAGGAATAATGTCTCGACAAAATACGCTCGCTCGCCGTACCCACCAAATCCACTTCCTTTTCCAAGCGATTATTCAGGCGGTGGTAGAGCCGGTCGTTCACGGCAGCAAAACGCGGCACCAACAGAGCAAACACCGCCGCCACCAACAGTGCCGCAGCGCCCACCCAAAACTCAATCACCAGCAGCATCACCACCGAGCCAACGGCGGAAAACACTGAAGTAGTAAACAAGGGGAGGTGCAACTCGAAAAAATCCACAAACTCACGGGAAAGAGCTACACGGGCAGCGGTTTCCGAATGGCTGCTCCCACTTTCGCGCTGGCGCAGAATTACTGGCACGGCTATTTCGGCATAGATTTTGGCAAAGACTCGAGTATCCACACTGCGGCGTGCCGCTGACACGCTGTAAATCACAATCATCAACAGCGCATAACCTGCCGCGCCCCAAAAGCTACCGGACACCACCTGGTTGATGGCGAAGCCGGCAAACAACGGATAAGTATTGATAAGCAGGTTTTCCGCTGCCACCAGAGAGAACGTTCCGATGAGACGGCGGCGATTTTGAGCAGCGATGGCTTTGAGGGTTTGGAAGGCTGATGGGGAGGGCATGATGTGGTGTGTTTGGAAGATTTTTGAGATAACCAGCTTGTTTTTCAGGTAGCCTTTTGGCAGCGGCCCATATTATACAAAACAGGCCACCTAAAACCGGAACATTAGATTTTCAGGTAGCCTGTTGCCTGGAATGGAAGAATAGGCTATTCCCCCCTCAAAAAACAGATCGCGGTACACCGCATAAGGTAGGATAAACAGCACCGGCAGGCAGACCAGCACGGCAACGGCCAGCACCACCAGGGCGGCTTTACCCAATGCCGGCGCGAGCGAACCCAAGAAACCTGTTAAAACCGCACCGCTCAATATCACGCCGAGGAAGGCCAAAAACATAAGCAGCGAACACCAAAACGCACCGCCGATGTTGCGGAGAAAGCCTTTCAGGCTCAGGCCGATGGTGCGGAACAGCTTTTCATCTTGCAGGATAATCAGCGTGGGCGCGAGGAAAGTAAGAGACAAATAAACAATGGCGAAAACCAAATTCATGGCCTTCAGGCTGTTTGGCATCCCTTCCTGCACATTGTCCAAATATGCTTGCAACACATCACTGCCGAATACAAAGTAAACGATTGCGCCGTACAGCAAGGTTAGGGCAAAAGTAAACAGCCCCACACCCAACAGGCTCAAAACCCGCTCCCGAAAGCCGGTAGAAAAATATCGCCGATACTGAAATTACCATACTGCTCGGTGTCTTGCGCCGCATAGGCCACACCGGCCAACAGGAAGGTCATCAGCAGCGGCTGCAACAGCGGACCGGCGATAGGGATAAGTGCAATAACAACGTTGGCAAGCAGAATCAGCAGCATCGCGCCTATCCATTTGCCCAGCCGCTGCTTAAACAAACTCCAGGCGTCACGCAGCCAGCCCATCGCCCGCCCCATACCCACGGCCTGCGGTTCGCCCAAATAGCCGTCAGTTTCGACTTCACGGGCCTGTTCCGCCAAAGGAGTGCGTGGCGGAGCATAGCGGTTTAGATTTGGTTCATCCATGGTTTCTCTTTATTCTTGGTTAAATAGGAGGGCGTATTTTAGCGAACCGCAAGCAAACGGCAGGAAAACTATAGTGGATTAAATTTAAATCAGGACAAGGCGGCGAGCCGCAGACAGTACAAATAGTACGGCAAGGCGAGCCAACGCTGTACTGGTTTAAATTTAATTCACTATACACCGCATTGGGTAAGATGTTGTGGCTAGAAACACACGGCAGCCTTATCAATTAAAGAGGTTACCTGAAATTCCAACCCCGCAAAAACGTCTTCCTGTGGAAGCTTCGCTTTAGCTTCGCAGAAACTCACTTCGTTCGTTTTAACTGCGTTGAAGCTTCGCTTTCAGGTAGCCTTTGCCCGTTCACACGCCCAAATAGCCTTCGCGGCTGGCCAGCCAGCGTGCCAGGTGTTTTTCCACAATATCGGGGTGGTGGGCGATGAGTTCTGGAGCGAGCTGGCGGGCGGCTTCCAAGAGGGGCAGGTCTTGCTCCAAATCGGCGAAACGCAGCATGGGCAGGCCGCTTTGGCGGGCGCCGAGAAATTCGCCGGGGCCGCGGATGTTGAGGTCTTGACGGGCGATTTCAAAGCCGTCGGTGTTTTCGTAGATCACTTTGAGGCGGGCTTTGGCGGTGTCGCCCAAGGGCTCGGCAAACAGCAGCACGCAGCTGGATACCGCGGCGCCGCGCCCTACCCGGCCGCGCAATTGGTGCAGCTGGGAAAGCCCCATGCGCTCGGCGTGTTCGATCACCATCAGGGCGGCGTTGGGCACGTCCACCCCCACTTCGATCACGGTGGTGGCCACCAGCACATGGATGCGCCCGGCGGCAAATTCGGCCATCACGGCGGCTTTCTCCGTGCTTTTCATGCGGCCGTGCACCAGGCCGACGGTGAGCTCGGGCAGGGCGGCCTGCAGCTCGGCGAGCGTATCGGTGGCGGTTTGCAACTGCAGCACTTCGCTCTCTTCAATCAGCGGGCACACCCAATAGGCCTGCTGCCCTTTTTTACAGGTAGCCAGCACAAAGCCTTCCACTTCGCGGCGGCGGATGTTGTTGACCAAGCGGGTCTTAATCGGCGTGCGGCCGGGCGGCAGCTCGTCGATAACGGAAACATCGAGGTCGGCAAAGAAGCTCATGGCCAGCGTGCGCGGAATGGGGGTGGCGGACATCATCAGCTGGTGCACGTCGCGGCCTTTGTTTTTCAGGGCGAGGCGCTGCGCCACGCCGAAGCGGTGCTGCTCGTCCACAATCACCAAGCCGAGGTTTTGGAAAGATACATCGTCTTGAAACAGGGCGTGCGTGCCCACGGCCAAGCGAATACGGCCGTCGGCCAGCGCGGCTTTGGCTTGGTCTTTTTCTTTCTTTTTGAGGCTACCTGAAAGCCAGGCCACGCTGATGCCCAGCGGCTCGAGCCATTGGCGGAATTTGATGTGGTGCTGCTCGGCGAGGATTTCGGTGGGTGCCATCACGGCCACTTGTGCGCCTGCTTCGATGGCCGCCAGCGCAGAAAGCGCGGCCACGATGGTTTTGCCGCTGCCCACATCGCCCTGCAGCAGGCGGTGCATCGGGTGCTGCTGCGCCAAATCTTGGCGGATTTCGGCCAGCACGCGATCTTGAGCGGCGGTGAGGGCGAAAGGCAGGCTCTGCACCAGCGGTTTGGCGAGGCTGCCGTCGCCCACCAGCGGCATGGCCTGCCCGCTGAGTCGATGTGCACGAGCCAGGCGCATGGAAAGCTGCTGGGCGAGCAGTTCGTCAAATTTCAGCCGCTGCCAGGCAGGCAGGCTGCCGTCCGACAATTGGCCGATACTGTATTCGGGCGGCGGCGCGTGCAGAAGGTGCAGGCTTTCGGCCAGCGGCGGCAGCTTGAGCTGGGCAAGCAGGCTTTCAGGTAGCGTGTCGGCCAAATCGGTTTGAACGAGGGCTTGCCGGATAATGCGGCGCAGCGTGGGCTGGCCGAGGCCGGACACGGTGGGATACACGGGAGTGAGGCTCTCGGCCAGGCTTTGGCTTGCCGCATCGCGGATTTTGGGATGCACCATTTCGTCGCCGAAAAAGCCGTGGCGGATTTCGCCGATGGCGCGGATGCGTTTGCCTACGGCGAGCTGTTTTTGCTGGCTGGGGTAGAAATGGATAAAGCGCAGGTGCAGCACGCTACCGGATTGGTCGCGGATTTGGGCAATCAGCTGGCGGCGCGGGCGGAACTGGATTTCCTGATGCGCCACTTCGCCTTCCACTTGGCAGGATACGCCCACGGGCGCGTCTTTGATGGGGGTGAGGTGGGTTTCGTCTTCGTAGCGCAGGGGCAGGTGCAGCACGGCATCCCACAGGCTGCGGATATGCAGCTTGGCGAGCTTGCCGGCGGTGGCGTCGGTGAGCTTGAGTTGTTGTTTGAAATCGGCGCTCATGGATAAGGCTACCTGAAAACGAACGAAGTGAGTTTCTGCGAAGCTAAAGCGTGGGTTTGTGCGGAGTAGAAAGATGGCGGGATTGTACTGGAGCAGATGTTTTTCAGGTAGCCTTCATCAGGCTACCTGAAAATATTGGCCGCGCTTGAATGCCCTATTCCGCAGCCTCTTCTTCTGCCACCTCTTCTTCTGCCGTTGTGCCGGAAACACCCAACTCCGGCAACACCAATTCGCCCAATTCGGCTAGGGGCGGCAGGGATTCGAGGGTGTCGATTTGCAAATCGGTGAGGAAGGTTTTGGTGGTGGCCCACAAGCTTGGGCGGCCGATGGTGTCGCGCTTGCCCACGCTTTCTATCCAGCCGCGTTCCTGCAGGGTTTGCATCACGTTTTGCGACACCGCCACGCCGCGGATGGCTTCGATATCGCCGCGCGTAACCGGCTGGCGGTAGGCGATGATGGCCAAGGTTTCCATCACCGCGCGAGAGTAGCGCGGCGTGCTCTGTTCTTCCAGGTTGCCGAGCCGCTCGAAGGCGGCAGAGGCTACCTGAAACCGCCAGCCCTCATGGGTGCGCACCAGCTGCAACGCCCTGCCCTGCCAGCGTTGTTGCAGGGCTTCGAGCACGTCTTCGAGCTTATCGGCAGAAAGCGGCGGCTCGCACAAGTCGCGCAGGCGGCGTTCGGGCAGCGGCTCGGGCTGGGTGAGCAACGCGGCTTCGATCAGGCTTTCGGGGGAAAGGGTGTGCGGCATGGGTGGGGTGATGTGTGTTGGGCGGGTTTGGCAAAACGTTGGGTATGAATGCCGGGCTGCTTTTTTCAGGTAGCCCGTTTCCATTCCTTACGGATTGCGTTGATGGCTTTATCGTCAAATCTCCAGAGGAAAATGTCTTCGGCTTTGTCTTTGGGCTGATCCTGGCGCAGAAGGTATTCGGCAGCTTCGCGCACGGCTTTGGCTTTGTCATGGAGCAGCGGCTTAACTTTTTCCACATCAAATTCATACAGGAATAACAATCCGTACAGCGCCGCGTAACGGAATGCGGCTTTTTTGTGCGTCAGGGCTTGGTAGAAGGCTTCGCGACAACGCAAATCAGGCAAGTGCCAGTCGCAAACAGATCTAAGGGCATAAAGTATTTCCAAATGCAGCTTTTCGCCGGGCTGATGCGCCAGTACGGCCAACAACAGGCTGATAAGGTACGGGTGGGCAAGATAGCTGTCGGCACGGCGGCGGGTTTGGCTGCGGGCTTCGGATTCGATACGTTTGACGGCGCGGATTTTTTCTTCTTCCGTGCCATTCTCCAGCGCGGCTATATAGCCTGCATGGGCA
Organism: Eikenella sp.; assembly: GCF_057315495.1. Lineage (NCBI taxonomy): Bacteria > Pseudomonadati > Pseudomonadota > Betaproteobacteria > Neisseriales > Neisseriaceae > Eikenella > Eikenella sp. The sequence goes on along the minus strand of NZ_DBHKXY010000033.1, from coordinate 10,008 downwards.
GGCGACAGGGCGGGAAACGGTACGTTATCGAGAAATTCCTGCTGTTTGGTCTGGTCAAGGCGCAGGATGAAGCCGCGCAGCAGCAGATTATCTGCACGTTCGACGGAGATTTTGGGCTTGGCGGCGGCAGGGGCGGTGTGCTGGCTTTCTTCGCCGCTGATTTTGCGCAGGGCTTGGCACAGGCGCAGCAAACTTTCGCGGTTGGCGGAATAGGCACAAAACATACCAGCTTCGGAATCGAAGTGCAGCTCTTTAATTTGATGCTGCTTGGCAAGTTTTTTGGCGAGCTGTTGCAGGCCATAGCCCGCGCAACCTTTATCACCAAAATAGCTGTCAAAATAGTGGAAATCAGAGGTGATAACGGTGTCGTAGTCAGTTTGCTGCTCTTCACGGCTAATGAAGCGGCAGGGGAAGAAAGGGTTGCTCATGTTTCAGGTAGCCTTCAACTTATTGATTACTCTTGATACACATAGTTGGCCCGTTTGATGTGGCACAGCAGCTCGTAGGAAATCGTCCCGGCGGATTGGGCCACGGTGGCTACAGAAACGGCGTCGCCCCACAACTCCACTTCGCTGCCCACGCCTTGGTGGTGGTCGAGCTCGACGGCGAGCATATCCATGCTCACGCGACCGATAAGGCGGCTGGGTTGGCCGTTTACGGTAAGCGGGCAGCCGTTTTGTGCGGTGCGGGGGTAGCCGTCGGCATAACCGCAGGCGGCAATGCCGATGCGGGTGGAGCGTTCGGTGATGAAGGATGCGCCGTAGCCGACGGGCTCTCCGGGCTGGAGGGTGCGTTCGGCAAAGATGCGGCTGGTAAGGCGCATCACGGGTTTGAGCTCGGGGCAGGCTCCCGGAAAGGGCTCGATGCCGTAGAGGGCAATGCCGGCTCGCCCCCAGTCGCGGCGGGCGGCGGGGTGGGCAATGATGGCGGCAGAATTGGCGAGGCTCTGTGCTCCGGAAAGGCCGGCCACGGCGGTGTCGAAGGCGGCCAGCTGGGCGGCGGTCATCGCTTGTTCCGGCTCGTCGGCGCGGGCGAAGTGAGTCATGTTCACAATGTGCGCCACCTGCGGGCTTTGGCGCAGGGCTTGGTGGGCGGGGGCGAAGTTTTGCGGGAAGAAACCCGCGCGGTGCATGCCGGAATCCATTTTCAGCCAAACGGTTACCGGCTCGCGCCAGCGGTGCGCCAGCAGGCTTTCGAGCTGCCATTGGCTTTGTACGCCCGGCCACAGGCGGTATTCGTCCACCGCGGCGTATTCGGCGGGCTCAAACACGCCTTCGAGCATCACGATAGGCGCGCTGATGCCGGCTTTGCGCAGTTCGATGCCCTCATCCAACGTGGCCACGGCGAAACCGTCGGCCAAATCGGCCAGCGCACGGGCGCAGCGCACGGCACCGTGGCCGTAGGCATCGGCTTTCACCACGGCGAGCATTTTATTGCCGTGCAGGCGTTTGAGCAGTTGGTAGTTGTGGCGCAGGTGGCTGAGGCGGATGGTGGCGGTAAGCGGGCGCATGGCGGGTCTCTATTCTCTATCGGTTAGGGTTGGTATGGGTTTCAGGTAGCCTTTAAAGGCTACCTGAAAAATAAATACGGCATTGATGGCCTGCAACAGCAAATTGGTCGAACTTGAGGCTACCTGAAACTTTCAGGTAGCCTGTAAATTGGCCGCAAAGGATAGGCCAATCATCCCATGCGGCCAATCTGCCTACTGCATCCGAATGGAAATAAAGCTGTTTTGATGCAGCTGCTGGAGCAGGCTCTGCATGGCAGCTTGGGTTTTCTGCTCGGCGATGGCATCGTGCACACCGGCGCGGATGCGGGCATCGGGCGTATTTGGCGTGCGGGCTTCCACCAGGCGGATCACGTGCCAGCCAAACTGGGTATGTACCGGCGCGCTCACCTGGCCGGGTTTCAAGCCGCGCATGGCACGTTCGAACTCGGGCACGGTTTCGCCTTCGGAGAGCCAGCCCAAATCGCCGCCGTTGGCAGCACTGCTGTCTTGCGAATACTGGCGCGCCAAGGCGGAAAAATCGGCGCCGCGTTGGGCATTTTGCGCCAAGCGTTGCGCCAGCCGCTGGGCACGTTCGCCTTGGCTGGCAATCAGGATGTGCTGGGCATGATATTGGGTTTTGGGCGTGGCCTGCGGAAGGGCGATGCCTTGGGCACGGGCGCGGGCGATAGCGGCATTGATTTCGTCTTCGCTCACTTTAGCCTCACTGGCAGTCTGCCCCTGCTGCACGCGTTGGGCAATCATGCTGTCGCGCACTTGGCGGCGCAGGGCGGTTTTGTCGATGCCGAAGCGGGCTTGGGCAGCTTCAAACTGAGCCACGCTTTGGCGGCGGGAAGCGGCAATACGGGCAATTTCGGCTTCCACTTCGGCATCCGGCACTTGGATATTGTTGCGTCGGCCGGCCTGCACCAAAAGTGATTGGTTCACCAGCTGCATCAGGGTTTGCCGCTGCAATTCCTGCTCGGACACTTGCGTGCCGCGCGGCATTTGGCTGCGGGTGTGGGCCACGGCCTGATCAAGCTCGCGCTGGGTGATGACTTCACTCTCCACCACGGCCACGATGTTGTCCACCGACCGCACGGTGTTGGCCGAGGCTACCTGAAAAGCCAGGCTCATGCCCAGCGCCAAAACCAAAGTTTTCATTTTCATTTACGCATTACCTCATCAATGTTGGTGTAGCCAGGAATCGACTGGCGGATTTGTTCAAAAGGATTGTTGCCCAAGCTGCTTAAATCACGCAGGCGCAGCTGGAGGAAGAAGGCGTTTTTTCTGGAGTTCACGCCGTTTACATAATGCTGACCGACGGCACTCAAGCTCCAGCAGCCGCAGCCGCTGATGTATTCCATGCCCAAAAGGTGTTCCACTGGCTTATGCTCGCTGAAGGAATAGCTGTGGCGGCCCACTAGGTAAAGATTGCGGCTCACCGGCCATTGGAAATACACATCGGCCCGGCGTACTTTGCCATATACGTCGTCGTAGATTTCGCCGTAGCGGCGATATTGATAGCGCGCACCCACGGTTTTGCCGGGCTCAGGGCTGTAACGCAGGCCAAGATGATATTTGGCCGCGGCATTTTGGCTGGTGTCGTAGTGCACTTCGCTGTTCAGCCAGATATTGTCGGTGACCCGGCCGTCGGCAAAGGCCAACAAATCGGAATGGCCACTGCGCCGCTGCACACGGCTGCCGTCGAGCAATACGTCGTCACGAGTGAAATACAGGCGCTGGCCAAGGCCGGCAGAGAAACGTTCTGCGCCGTTTCGGGCATCATACAGGCGGGTTTGCACCGCCATGGTGAGGAAGTTGGCGGCGTTGATACGGTCGTGACCGGAGAAGCGGTTTTCTCGGAACAGCTGGCTGTAGTTGAAACTGTTTTCGGCAGTATCAAACAGCGGAATGTCGTTTTGCTGCTTGGTTGGGATGTAGGTGTAGAACAGGCGCGGCTCTAAGGTTTGCACATAATCACGCCCCTGCCAGCTGGCCGGCCGCTCAAACACCATACCGCTATCCACACTGAAGGTGGGCAATATGCGGCTGAAATTGCGTGCCTGTGCGCCGTTATGGCTGTCTAGGTTGTAATAAGTGGCGTGCAAGCCGAGCTTGGGTCGGACATAGCCCCAGCTGCGGTTGAATTCCGCGCTCACGCTGGGGTTGAGCACCAAACGGCTACCTTCCTGTTTGCTATCGTGGCGGAAGTTGCTGTATTGGCCAAACATTTGGAAGTTGACGATACCGAAGCGCTTCTGCCATTGGCTGCTTAGGCGCGGCAACAGTGAATAAGGTTGGTCGCCTTTGTAGCCGTCGGCATTGGCCAGGGTTTGGTATTTCTGCACGGTGGCGTAGCTGTCAAAGCGGCCGGTCCACAATTCAGTTTGGTGGCGCAACCACAGCTGGCGGTTGAGGTTGACATTGGTGGCAATGTCGGTGCGGTTGTAGAAATCGCGGTAGTAATCGTCGTCGGATACTTGGTGGAAATCCACACCGCCGCTAAGGGTACGGCTGAATTGGTGTTGGTGGTCCCAATCGATTTTGCTGCGGGTATCGTGCTGGCTGAGTTGGTCTGCGGGCAACACGGCCAAGCTGATGTCGCCCTGATATTTGGGCTGCAGATAACGGAACTGACCGGCCAGCTGCAGACCACGGCGGCTATAAAGCTTGGGCGTAAGCGTGAAGTCGTAGTTCGGGGCGAGGTTGAAATAATAGGGGGCAGTGATTTCCACACCGTCGGAACCGGCTTTAAAGGTGGGCACTAAAAAGCCACTTTTTCGGTTGCCATTGAGCGGAAAATCAATCCACGGCGTGTAAAACAGCGGCACACCGCCCACCACTAGCGAGGCATTGCGCGCCACGCCGACATTGCGGCCGTAGTCCGCTTCAATGCTTTTGGCACGGATATACCAGCTTTCGTCGCCCGGATTGCAGGTGTTGAAGCGGCCGTTTTCTAGGCGGTAACGGTTTTCTCCATCCATCCGCAGAGTTTGGCTGGTGCCCTGCAGGCGGCGGCCGCTGCTGCTTTCGGCTTCAAAGCGGGCATTGGTGGCCTCGCCCTGGCGAGTGTCCATCTTATAACGCAGGTTCTCGCCGCTCACGCGCCCGCTGCCCTGCTCCAGCGTAAAGCGGTTGCCGGCCTGCACGGTATCTTGCGGCTGATTGTAGTCAATCCATTGTGCGTTGAGCACCTGGTTGCCACGCTCCACCACCACATCACCCTCGGCGCGCACGCGCACGTCGCTCTGGCCGATCACACGGTCGGCATTCACACGGGTAGCCCCTTCGGCCAACGTGCCTTCGCCGCTGGTTTTCACCGGCGCAATCATTTGTTTGGGCGCGTTCGGCCGGTGGCAGACTGCGCCGCCCTCCGCCGCCAGCGACAGAGGCTCGGCCTGCAGCAGGGCTGGCAGGCTCAAACCGGTCAGCACAGCGGCTGCCATCGGGCTCAATCGGAAAAAGCAAGACAAAGAATCACCCCAATTTTTTACAGCGGGTTTAAAATGGCGCATATTTTAACCCGAAAAACATCATGGAACGAGAAAAAGAATTGCAAAACTGGCTGCAGAAACGTTATCCGCAGCGGGATTTCACCCTTTCCTTCGCCGCAGCGGATGCCGATTTCCGCCGCTATTTCCGCGCCGTATTTGAAAACGGCGAGAGCGTGGTCTGCATGGACGCACCGCCCGACAAAATGAGCATCGAACCCTATTTGCGCGTGCGCGAGATTTTTGCCGCCGTACATGTGCCGCAAGTGTTCCACCACGATATCGAACACGGTTTCGCCGCCTTGGAAGACTTCGGCAAAGTGCCTTACTTGGCCGCACTGGAGCACGACACCCGCCCCGAAGTACAACGCGCCCTGCTGCTCGACGCACTCGACACACTAATCGATCTGCAAAAATCCAGCCGCCCCGGCGTACTGCCCAAATACGACGAAGCCGTAATGCGCCGCGAAATGCAGCTGTTCCCCGATTGGTTTATGGCCAAAGAGCTGGGCAAAAACCTGAACTTCAAACAACAGCAGCTGTGGCAGCAAACGCTCGATACACTCCTGCCCGTGCTCACCGCCCAGCCGCAAGTATATGTGCACCGCGACTTCATCATACGCAATCTGATGCTCACCCCCGGCCGACCCGGCGTGCTGGATTTCCAAGATGCGCTCTACGGCCCGATTCCTTACGACCTGGTTTCCCTCCTGCGCGATGCATTTATCGAATGGGAGGAAGAGTTTGTGATTGATTTGGCCGTACGCTACTGGGAAAAAGCCCGCGCCGCCGGCCTGCCCGTGCCCGCCGATTTCGACCGTTTCTACCGCGATTTCGAATGGATGGGCGTGCAGCGGCACTTGAAAGTGGCCGGCATATTCGCCCGCCTGTGGCACCGCGACAGCAAAGGGAAATACCGCCCCGAAATCCCCCGCTTCCTCAACTATCTGCGCCGCACCACCCGTCGCTACCGCGAACTCGCCCCGCTCTATGCACTCTTGCTCGAGCTGGTGGGCGACGAAGAGCTGCGAACCGGCTATACGTTTTAAACGTTGAACGGTTATAACATCGTTGCAGCTTAGACTTTAGCTTCGCAGAAACTCAGCCTTGGCTACGCCAAGACATCATTTTCAGGTAGCCTTCCTTTGCTCAGCTATTTCGCCTAATCAATCCCGATATCCAAACACACAATCTCGCCGCACCACTGCTGCACGATGGGACTGGCATGGGCGGGTTTGAGGGCGGCGAAGGCGTAGGTGAGGTTGGCGCGGAAGGTATCGGCGGCAGCTTCTCCAGTGTCGCCGTTGAGGCCGGTGGGGATATCGAGCGCCACTTTATAGCCAGCTGCATGATTGAGCCGACGGCAGCATTCCGCAGCCTCAAGTGGCAGGCTACCTGAAAAACCGGTGCCGAAAATGCCGTCTATAACCAAGCTGTAACCTTGCTCCAGCGCGGCAGGCAATGCCTCAACCGGCAGGAAGCGGATACTCCCCAACCCCTGGAGGTGTTGGCGGTTGGTTTCGGCCAAATCCGACAGCGTCGTGCCCAAGAGCAGCACAATATCGGCCTGCCAGCCGTGCTGCTGCAACACGCGGGCAATCACCAACGCATCGCCGCCGTTATTGCCTTTGCCGCACACCAGCAGGGCACGACCGGGTGTGGGCAGGCGGCGCAGCAAATCGGCAGCGGCGGCCTGCCCGGCGTTTTCCATCAGCTGCAAAAAGCTGGTGCCGGCATCCACCGCTGCCTGTTCGCGCTCGCGCATCTGGGCGGCGGTGTAGATTTTCGGGGGATTCTGCGGCATGGTGTTCTCCTGTTTTGGGGTGGGCAAAATTCTATGCCCTTCTAGGCAAACAGGCTACCTGAAGATTTTCAGGTAGCCTGTTTGGCATTCAATCCCACTACCATTTTAATGCCGATGCCGCTTAGGTATGCGCTGCAAATGGCTTGGATACACCGCGTGCGTTTCCACCCTGCCCTGTTCCACCGCATTGAGGATGGTCCGGCCTTTTTGGTCTTGCGGAAAGTTACGCACATATTCGCGCAGCAGCGGCAGGGCTTCGCTGCGTTTGTTTTGCGTTAACAGGGCAGTGGCCAAATCCCGGCCGCTTTCTTTATGGCCGGCTTGGTAGGCGGCGCGCAGCATGGGAATGGCGCGTTCCATGCGGGCGCTGGAGGCAAGGAAGTTGCCAAATTCGCCCTGCACGGCGGGTTTGTCGGCGGCAGGAGCAAAGGCAAGCAGGCGGGCGTAGTCGGCTTCGGCACGGTCGGCATAGCCGGCTTGGTCGAGGTTGTGCCCCATCCAGTTTAGGCGGGCGCGCATTTGCAGGAGCACCAAGTACCCTTGGCTGGGCGCGGCACCGGCACGCGGCGTGTTATTTTCCACAAGGCTGTCGAATACCACGCCCAAAGGCTGCAAATCGGCAATGGCACGGCGGCGGTCGGCATCGGTATCAAATTGCACGGGATACTCCGCCGCATGTGCAGCCAAATTGTCGAACGCACGCTGCACGGCAGGCATATTCACATTAATCGGCGGATGCTAGGAGCTGCCGCTCACCAAGCTTTGCGGGTTCAGCGGCTGATAGGGCACGGCCAATGCAGCGGGAGCAGCCAGCGCCAACAAGATAGCAAGCAGATGTTTTTTCATGATGTTCCTTGTAATGGATTGAACTCAATCTGGCCGCAAAGGCTACCTGAAAATATTTCAACTAACGCAGCAGCAATATACCGAAACGTACATTTGTAGCAAAGAATGTGTTTTAGCTTCATTGACACTGGGCTTTCAGGTAGCCCTTTCCTAGCGCGTTACCTCCACCCCCGCGCCCACTTTACCATAAGGCGTCACGCTGCTATTGCCGTTGCCCAAATCCACCGAGCCGCGCGCACCCACATAGCCGTCGCCACCGCTCACGCCCACCCCGACGCCACAAGCCGATAACAGGGCGGCCAACACCGCCGCAGCGGCCAAACGATATGTTGTTTTCATGATTTTCCTTTCATCTAATTGAATACAGAACAAATATTGGAAACAATAGCACAATGATTTTCAGGTAGCCTCTACGGCACAGCAGGCTACCTGAAAACCATACTTCCGCAAAATGAAAATGAAGCAGCCGAAGAAGACAAGTTTCTACCAAGCTAACATCAGCCGCCCGCCTTATACCCCTCTGCCACCCGCACATAATGCGCCGCCGAATACGGCAGAAACGCCAGCTCCTCTGCCGTGAGCCGCCGCACTTGCTTTACCGGCGAACCCACATACAAATAACCGCTTTCCAGCCGTTTGCGCGGCGGCACCAAGCTGCCCGCCCCAATCATCACATCGTCTTCAATTACCGCATCATCCAGCACAATGCTGCCCATCCCCACCAACACGCGGTTGCCAACGGTGCAGCCGTGCAGCGTAACATGATGGCCGATGGTGCAATCCTCGCCGATAATCAGCGGCGAACCTTCCGGTTTGTCGTCCGTTTTGTGGCTCACATGCAGCATCACATGATCTTGAATATTGCTGCCCCGCCCCACGCGGATGCTGTTCACATCCCCCCGCAGCACGGCAAACGGCCACACCGACACCTCCTCGGCCAACACCACATCCCCCGCCACCAAACATAGCGGATCGAGATAACAACTGCCATGCACCTGAGGCACGGCAGCCAAATACGGGCGGATATTGCTCATTGGAAACTCCTTGTTCGTATCAAGCCGCCAAGGCTACCTGAAAATCGGATGGCGGCATAGCCGGGCTGTGGTTTTAGCTGCGCAAGAACCGGGCTGGCAACATAGCAATACCGCCCTACCCCGTTCCCGGCCACAAAAGGCTAGCTGCAACTTCCCTTCCCCCCAGCAGCAAGCACTCGCATTAGCGCTATAATCTCTCTTTTGCCCGCGCTTTTTCAGGTAGCCTCATGGACATCATCCAATACCCCGATTCCCCCTTCAAACTCCACCAACCCTTCCCGCCCGCCGGCGACCAGCCTACCGCCATTGCCGGCCTGCTCGAAGGGCTTTCAGACGGCCTTGCCTATCAAACCCTGCTTGGCGTAACCGGTTCGGGCAAAACCTACACCATGGCGAACGTCATTGCGCAAAGCGGCCGCCCCGCCATCATCATGGCGCACAATAAAACCCTTGCCGCCCAGCTTTACGCCGAAATGCGCGAGTTTTTCCCCGAAAATGCGGTGGAATATTTCGTCTCCTACTACGACTATTACCAACCCGAAGCCTATGTGCCCAGCCGCGACTTGTTCATCGAAAAAGACAGCGCGATCAACGAACACATCGAGCAGATGCGCCTTTCCGCCACCAAAAACCTGATGACGCGCGATGACGTGATTATCGTTGCCACCGTGTCCGCCATTTACGGTATCGGCGACCCGACCGAATATCAACAAATGGTGTTGTCCGTCAAAGAAGGCGACACCATCGAGCAGCGCGACATCATCGCTACGCTCGTTTCCATGCAATACGAACGCGGCGATTTGGACTTCAAACGCGGCAGCTTCCGCGTACGCGGCGACGTGATCGACGTGTACCCCGCCGAAAGCTCCGAAAACGCCTTGCGCATCAGCTTGTTCGACGACGAAATCGACCGTCTCGATATGTTCGACCCGCTTTCAGGCAGCCTTATCCAGCGCGTCGGCCGCTACACCGTCTTCCCGTCCAGCCACTACGTTACCCCGCGCGACACCGTCTTGCGCGCCTGCGAGTCCATCAAAGAAGAATTGCGTGAACGCATCGAATTTTTCGCTCGCGAACAACGCCCCGTCGAACAACAACGCATCGAACAACGTACCCGTTTCGACCTCGAAATGCTCTACGAAATGGGCTTCTGTAAAGGCATTGAAAACTACTCCCGCCACTTCTCCGGCAAAAAAGAAGGCGAACCGCCGCCCACGCTGATGGACTACCTGCCCGATAACGCCATCATGTTCATCGACGAAAGCCACGTTACCGTTACCCAAATCGGCGGCATGTACAAAGGCGACGCATCGCGCAAGCAAAACCTCGTGGACTACGGCTTCC
>NZ_DBHKXY010000032.1:42732-58174 GCF_057315495.1 Eikenella sp. | reverse complement strand
ACGTCGCCGATGGTGTAGTTGCGCACATGCCCCATGTGCAGCTTGCCGCTGGGATAGGGGAACATGGAGAGGCAGTAGAATTTGGGTTTGCTACTGTCTTCTTGAACGTTAAAAACGCGGTGTGCCGCCCATTTTTCGCGGGCGGCGGGCTCGGTGAGGGAGGGTTGGTAGTGTTCTTGCATGATGAGGTTTTGCCGATGATTTTCGGATAGATTGGAAAGCTGCGAATTATAAGCCAGCAGCAGGGGCTACGCCAAACAAGATAGCAATAGGAAAAATAATCGGGCAGCTGTTGCTTGGAACAGCTGCCCGTGGCAATTGAATGGTTCTAACAAATATGCAGACTGAAATAAGCTGGCCACATTTCTCAGCAGCCAAAGGCTACCTGAAAGCACCAGCCTGAATAAACTGAACCCATTGCTTTGGCTAGCCGATATAAACAAACTCTCCAGCCCGCATAAAAAAAGCCATCAATACCAAGGGAGGAAGTATTGATGGCCAACTTGCGGGAAAACGTCTACTTACTATCCATGCTGCCTACCAAGAAGCAGCACAGATGCGGCGCATTATATAGAACACTTTTCAACTTGTCGCCATTTATTGTCGCTATTTACCCAAACACGGCAATCTACTGCGATAAACTTACATTAACGCACAATTCGCCAACAAAACGAGGTTTACTTTAATTAAGATTAATATCGGTATTTAAGCAGTATTTTTTAACACTTCTTCACTATTCGCCTAGCAATACTGTGCAATGTTATGCAATTTCAAGTGTTGCATTTTTGTCATCATCTGCTGTATTCATCTTTTTAACGGCTTGCCGCACCCTCTCCGGATCACTTAGGCGCAGCAGCTTTTTCACCTGCGCTGCCAGCTCGCCGGCATGGCTTTGAATGATTACATTCTTTACAGCCAAAAGATTGCTGGCATTCATAGAAAATCGGCGCAAGCCCAAGCCGAGCAGCAGGCGGGTGAAATGTAAATCGCCGGCCATCTCACCGCATACCGACACCGGTTTGCCCATGCGTTTGGCGGTGCTAAAAATATGGTGTAATAGTTTCAATACAGCAGGATGGGCGGGCTGGTAGAGATAGCTCACGCTATCGTCGCCGCGGTCTACCGATAAGGTGTATTGAATCAAATCGTTGGTACCCACCGAGATAAAATCCAAGTGTTGCAGGATATGGCCCACTGTGAGCGCGGCTGAAGGAATTTCAATCATTGCGCCCACCTGTACTTCGCCATATTCCGTGCCGCGTTCGTCCAGCTGTTTACGGGCAACTGCCAAATGATTGATACATTGTCTCACTTCGTCCACCGAAGTAATCATCGGCCACATGATTTTCACCGGTCCGTGTGCCGCTGCACGCAAAATTGCGCGCATTTGAGTGCGGAACATCGTCGGCTCGGCCAAGCATAAACGGATACCGGTCATGCCCAGCGCGGGATTGAGCGCGTGGCCCTCGCCGAACCAGCGCGGGTTTTTGTCTACGCCCAAATCCACGGTACGCACGGTAAGCGGCTTGCCTTTGAGCTTTTTCACAATGCCGGCATACACGCGGTATTGCTCGTCTTCATCGGGCAGATTATCGCGGTTGAGAAACAAAAACTCGCTACGGAACAGCCCCACGCCGTCGGCAGAAAGGCGGTGCATCAGGCGCACATCCTGTGCGGATTCGATATTGGCCAATAGCTCGATGTCTACGCCGTCTTTGGTGGTGGCGGTGATGTCTTTTAGCTTGTTGAGCAGGCGGCGCTGGCTGCGGTATACGCGGTCGCGCTTGCGGTATTCGCTGAGGATTAAATCGTCGGGGTTGATAATCAGCACGCCGCTGATGCCGTCCACGATAATCCTGTCATCTTGGCTGATGAGTTCGCGTGCGTTGTAGAGCCCGATCACGGACGGGATATCCAAACTGCGCCCCAAAATGGCGGTGTGGCTGGTGGGGCCGCCGGCATCGGTGGCAAAGCCGGCAATATGGTGTTCTTTGAAATAGACGGCATCGGCAGGCGACAAATCGTGGGCAATCAGAATAATGTCGTCTTCTAACTCGTCTGCTTCGGGCATGAAATCGGTATTTTGCCCCATCAGGTTTTGGTAAATCCGCTCGGCTACCTGAAGCATATCCTGCTTGCGTTCGCGCAGGTATTCATCTTCAATCGCATCAAACTGCTCGGCCAGCTTGTCGGTTTGCAGCTTCAGCGCCCATTCGGCATTGATGGCCTGCGCGCGCAAAATATCAATCGGCTCGCGGGAAAGCGTAACGTCGGTCAGAAGCATCAGATGCAGAGAAATAAACGCGCCCAATTCGGTTGGCGCATTTTCCGGAATGGCACTGCGCAACTGCTCCAGTTGGCGGCGCGTGGCCTTGATGGCGGCATCGAAACGTTCGGCTTCCGCATCAATTTCTTCCGGCGCCAAATCCAGCTGCGGCACCTCCTCCATACCGCGCACCACCAAATGCGCCCGCCCGATGGCAATCCCGCCGCCTGCTGCAAATCCGTGCAACACCACGCTCATGTTTATTCGCCTTCGTCAAAATAATTGTTGATTAAAGCCACCAGCGCCTGCATGGCCGCCTGTTCGTCGGCGCCTTCGGTTTCAATTTCAATTATCGAGCCTTTGGCTGCCGCCAGCATCATCAAACCCATGATGCTTTTGCCGTTTACGCACCTGCCGTTGCGGCACACCCGCACTTCCGCCGCAAACGCGCCTGCCGTTTGCGTAAACTTGCTCGACGCGCGCGCGTGCAGTCCCAGTTTATTGATAATCTCCACTTCCTGTTTCAGCATACGCCCTGCTCCTCTTCCGGCAACAACAGCATAATCCCCGCCAAGGCCGATTGGCGCACCGATTCAGCCAGCGCCAGCAAATCATCGGCCTTTTCCGACTCCTGCACCGCCTTCACCATCATCGGCGCATTCAGCCCGGTGAGCATCACCATGCGGTGGTGCGACAGCAGCCGGCGGCCGATATTGCACGGCGTGGCGCCGAACACATCGGCCAAAAGCAAAATGCCGTCAGCAAATGCCAAACGCTCCGCCGCTGCTTGGGCGCGCGCGGCAGCCGCATCCACATCTTCATCCGGGTTTACGCCCACAATCGCCAAATGCGCCGGCATCTGCCCGAAAAAATGCCGGGCCAGCTTGGTGTACGACTCGCCCAGCGTTTCATGCGTGATAATCATCAAACCAATCATGTATTTCTCATTTCATTGCAAAAGTTTTTCAGGTAGCCTTGAGCCAGTTAAATGGGTAACGCTAAACAGGCTGGTGGCTACCTGAAAGCGTTTAATTGGCCATTTTCCGTTTTCGGGTAGCCTTTGGCAACCGGCTGGCTGCAAACAGATGCGTCAACGCCATCCTCCGGCAATCACAAAATTTCAGGTAGCCTCTGCTTGGCAACAGGCTACCTGAAAACTCTAACTCAACCAATAATACACATACAGCCCGAAAATACTGAACAGCACCACCAGCGCACAACCCAGCTTCGCCACCACACCCGCCACAAAGCCCAAGAGCGTGCCCAGCCCCACTTTGCCGGCAGCCCACAAACTGCGTTGTGCCGCAAATTCACCCACTGCCGCGCCAACCAGCGGGCCCAGCACCATGCCCGGCAGTGCAAAAAACAACCCCACAACGCCGCCCGCCAGCGATCCCCACAGCGCCTGTTTGCTCGCCCCGGTAAACTTCGCCCCCAACAGCCCCGCCACATAATCCAGCGTCCAGGCCAGCGCCATAATCAGCCCCAACACCGTCAGCGCCGTGGTGCCGATCACCTCGTAATCCTGGCTGTAGGCCAAGAGCCAAGTGCCCGCAAACATCAGCGGCATCCCCGGCAGCAGCGGGTGTATCGAGCCCGCCAAACCCGCCAGCAGCAACACCAGTGCCAAAATAATCAGCAAAGCCGTCATCATTAAATTCCTTTATCAAACAAGGCAGGCAAATTCCCGCATGCCGATCAAATAAGGCCGCCGCTGCCGATTTAAAGCCCGGGTGCTTTTGCCCGCCTGCCGCCCAAGGTATAATGCCGCCCCAAACATCGGCTGCCGTTTCCGGCACAGCCCTTCCATTTTCAGGTAGCCTGCCAGCAGCAGCCTGCCACCACCACCCAAATCGGAGAAATATGAATCCCGTCCTCAACACCGCTGTCAAAGCCGCCCGCCGCGCCGGCGACATGATGCTGCGTGCCGCCAACAACCTGTCCGCAGTTAAAATCGACAGCAAAGCCTTCAACGACTTCGTTTCCGACATAGACCGCACCGCCGAAGAAATCATCCGCGAAATCCTGCAGGAAGCCTATCCCCAACACAAAATCACCGCCGAAGAAGGCGGCAGCAGCGGCCCGGAAAAAGCCGAATACGAATGGATTATCGACCCGCTCGACGGCACCACCAACTACCTGCACGGCCATCCCCAATACGCCATCAGCATGGCTCTGCTGCATAAAGGCGTATTACAGGAAGCCCTCGTGTATGCCCCCGAGCGCAACGACCTCTACCTCGCCTCACGCGGCGAAGGCGCCCTGCTCAACGACCGCCGCATCCGCGTATCCAGCCGCATCGAGCTCAACCGATGCCTGATCGGCACCGGCTTCCCCGTGGTGGATCAAAGCATGATGGAACGCTACCTGAACATCCTGCGCGACTTTCTCGCCAAAACCGCCGGCGCCCGCCGCGAAGGCGCCGCCTCGCTCGACCTGTGCGCCGTGGCCTGCGGCCGCTTCGACGGCTTCTTCGAATTCAACCTCAAACCCTGGGACATCGCCGCCGGCGCACTGATCGTACAAGAAGCAGGCGGCATCGTAACCGATATGCGCGGCAACGAAGGCTGGCTGGAAAGCGGCGACATCGTGGCCGCCCCGCCCAAGGTGCTGGCGCAAATGCTGCAAACCATCGCCCCGCACTTGGCTGCCTGATACTCTTACATCATAAACAAAGGCTACCTGAAAGCACTGCGTCAACGAAATTCAAACCACGCACTATGTTTTCAGGTAGCCTTTTTCTATTCTCACGCTTATTCCGCCTCCACATAATATCCCAGCCGATTCTCCCACACTTTCACCCGCACCGTCTGCCCAATCATCTCCCGTGGCGCACTCCGCAAAAAACCGTATTCCACATCAAACTGCGCACCATCCTCCAGCTCCAGCACCCACGTATTGAACCCGCTCCGGCTCCCTCGTGTTTCCAACAACCGGGCTTGTACTAAAGCTGGCTGCAGCGGCAGCAATGTGGCCAGCACGATGCCGTTTACCGCCACCCGTGTCATCACGCAAGCCAGCAACACGCCCCACATCACGCGCGACATATTCGATTTAAACTTATTATTCACACCTGCACAGCCCTGCCCTCTGTTCATCGGCCAGCGCAGCAGCCAACGCACGCAGCATACCGCCAGCGGCACAAACACAATGATGCCCAGCCGCGAAGCATCTGCCTTCCACACCAGCGGCCGGGTAAGCAGCAAAAGCGATCCCAGCAACACCGCCACCACTAATGCCAACTTATTCCACGGCCCCCATTCATCTGGTTCAAACCAAGCCATTTTGCTTCTTCCTATTCAGTTCACAGGCTACCTGAAACTTAACCCACCACAGCTTTCAGGTAACCTCCCATTTATCCCACTGCACCGCCGAAATACCCCCGCACCAAATCCAGCACATTCTCCAACAGCGGATCGTGCTGCCCTTCGTGCCAAGCCAGGGTCACGCTGGTGATTTGGATATCGTCGTTCAGCGGCCGCAGCACGGCGTTATCGGGCAGGTAGCGCTCAGAAGACACGGGCACCAATGCTACACCCTGCTCGCAACCGGCAAAGGCTACCTGTAAGGCGATGGAGCGCACTTCGTGCAGGATATTGGGCACAAAACCGGCGCGTTGGCAGGCGGCAAGCAGGGCATCGAAGGAATCGGGGCTGACTGCGCGCTCAAACATCACAAAGCCTTCGCAAGCCAGGTCTTTTAAATCGATCGATTCTCGTTTGGCAAAGGGATGACTTTTCGGCAACACCACGGCCAGCGGCTCGCGGCGCAGGGTGTGCAAGCGGATGGTGCTGTCCCACGGGATTTCCAGGCGGGCGAAGGCAAGGTCGATATCGCCCGCTTGCAGCAGCGGCTCGGCATCGCCACTGTCGATTTCGCGCACCCGCACGGTGAGCTTGGGGTAGTGCCGGTGGATATATTCGATGAGGGGCGGCACCACCTCCAAGAGCGCCATGGTAATCGCGCCGATGTGCAGAATGCCGCTGTTGCCGTCGGCGATTTCCTGCACGGTAGTTTGCAGCCGCTGCATCTGCTCGGCAAATTTGCGCACGGCGGGCAAGATGGAATAGCCGGCGGCGGTGAGCTTGGTGCCGCGCCGCGAGCGTTCAAACAGCACCATACCCAAGGCCTGCTCGAGCTGTTTGATGTGTTCGGTGAGCGGCGGCTGCGACATATTCAGCCGTTCGGCGGCGCGCCCGAAGTGCTCTTCTTCGGCCACGGCCAGAAACATCCACAAATGGCGAATGAGGCGGAAATTTATCATCTGCTTTCCCTATCACAGGCTTCCTTAAGCAGTATTTTATATATCAACAAACCGGTTGTATAGTATGGCCACCTGAGTATTTGGGAGTATGTAAATGTTCGGTATTATTAATTTTTCTGCTTATTTGCTCGCCGTTTTGCTGCTGGTGTTGCTGCCCGGGCCGAATATGATTTACTGCTTATCAGTGGCCGGGCAATACGGCACCAAAACGGGTTGGAGCGCCTTCGCTGGCATCTTTGTCGGCAACGGGGCGTTGATTGTGGCTTCCACTTTCGGCGCCAGCGCCCTGCTGCAAACCTATCCTTCTTTATTTAACGCGCTACAACTGGCCGGCGGCGCATACTTGGCCTATTTGGGCATCATGCTGCTGCGTGAAGGCTGGCTCAAATTGCATCATGCTGCCGCTGCCAAAGCCGACAGCCATACTGCTGAAGGCACCCTGCTGCAAGTGTTCCGCAAATCGCTCACCATTTCCTTGCTCAATCCGCAAAGCCTGCTGTTCTTCCCAGCCATCATGGTGCAGTTTGTCGATATTCGCTATGAACACCCGCACCTGAGCTTCCTGCTCTTGGGCGGTACCTTCCAGCTGTGCAGCCTGCTGTGCATGGGCACGCTGATTCTGATGGCCAATTCAGTCGGCCGTGTGGGCACCAAATACAGCCGTGTGGCTGCGTTCGGTAAAAGCGGTGCCGGCGCCCTGTTTATCTTCTTCGCAGCCAAACTGTGGCTGGCCACCGCCATCGTCTAAACCCAATCCTAAATTGCTGCTTCAGGCTACCTGAAAATAGTGTGCCGCACTTCCGCACCAAACTCCTATCCGCAACAGCCACGATTTTTCAGGTAGCCTTTTTTGCGGACAGCAGATACCGTTTCCACCATTTTCAGGTAGCCTGTCTTTTACACAAAGAGGCTACCTGAAAATTTGTTGGGGTCTGTTGACAGCTACTTTCTTGCTGTCAATCCGCTTTAGGCTATAATCGCCATTTTTCATTATCTTCCGGTTTCCTTTTGAAATTCGCCACCCGCTTGCGCCGTGCGCGCCGCTACCGGCCATATCAGCCGAAGGCGGTGATGCCGGCACACTATATTTCCTGCCATTCCTGCGGGCTTGAGCTGCGCCTGCCGCCGCTCAAGCCGGGGAAAGCGGCGTTTTGCCCGCGCTGCGGCCATCCGCTAGCACGGGTGGAAGCCAACCCGTTTCTGCTGCCGCCGGCGCTGGCCTTGGCCTCGCTGATTATGCTGGCGGTGGTGTTTTCTGGGTTGTATATGCATGTTACGGTGTTGGGCTTAGAGGTGCCGCTCACCATGCCGGAAATGATGAAGGTGCTGATTTTGCAGAAATCCAGCTTTTTAGCCGAGGTGATGTTTGTGCTCACCTTCGGCGCGCCGTTTTTCTTCTGCCTGCTGTGTTTGTATGTGTATGGCGGGCTGCTGTGGGGCAAGCCGCCGCCTGGTGTGCTGCGCGCCACACGCTGGCTGGTACAGCTGCGCGGCTGGATGATGGTGGATGTGTTTTTTATTTCCACGCTGGTGGCCTATATCAAGCTGGGCAAAGTGGCAGAAGTGCATTTCGGGCCAGCGTTTTATTTGATGTTCGTGCTGTCTGTGCTGCTTATCCGCACTGCGCTTTCCGTGCCGGAGCATTGGGTGTATTACCAAATCCGGTGGCTGCGTGGAGATAAGGATTTGGTGCGACCAGAAGGCGGCTCGGTGTTTTGCGGCAAGTGTTTGTTTGAGCGGCCGGCACACGAAACCGAATGCGAAATTTGCGGCTCGGGATTGCACAAACGGCGGCCAAACAGCCTGAGCTTGAGCTTGGCGCTGCTGATTACCGCCATGATTTTGCTGCTGCCGGCCAATCTGATGACGATTATGGTGTCGTCCAACCCCACGGTTATCGAACGCAGCACGATTTTCAGCGGCATTCAGTTTATGTGGCGCGATGGCGACCACTACATCGCCATGATTATTTTCAGCGCCAGCATTATGGTGCCGTGGCTGAAGATTATTGCCATGGGCGTGCTGCTGTATGCGGCAAAGTTCGGCACCAGGATGGCGCCGCAAAAGCTTTCCAAGCTGTATTTGCTCACGGAATCCATCGGGCGTTGGTCGATGATTGATATTTTCGTCATCATCATGCTGATGTCCACTTTCCGCACGCATATGGCGCGGGTGGTGCCCGGGCCGGCGGCGCTGTATTTCTGCCTGGTGGTGTTGCTTACTATGCTTTCGGCACATTTTTTCGACCCGCGCCTGATGTGGGATAAAGCTGCCCAGCGCAACAAGAAGGCTACCTAAAACCATTAATGGCTGCCCGAACCGTTTTCAGGTAGCCTCAACGCAGCATAGGCTACCTGAAACCTTTTTCATAAACTCAAAATCACACAATGAATAAACACTCTTCCACACGCGAGCCACAGGCACAAATCCGCCGCAACCGCAGTTTTTCCTTTATGGTGTGGCTGATTCCGCTCATCGCCCTCTTCACCGGCGGCTGGCTGCTGTTCGACCATATCCGCAACACCGGCCCGGAAATCACGCTATATATGAGCAATGCCGAAGGCATTGAAGTGAACAACACCGTGATTAAGGTGTTGGATGTAGACGTGGGCCGCGTTACCGCCATCCATCTGCGCCCCGGCCAAGAAGGCGTGGCACTCACCGCCCAGCTCACCGGCGAAGCGAAAGACATGATCCGCAAAGACAGCCAGTTTTGGATGGTGAAACCGCGCGTGGACCAAAGCGGCATCACCGGCTTGAGTACGCTCGTGTCCGGCTCGTATATCGCCCTGATGCCCGGCAAAAGCCCGGAAGAAGCCCGCGAATTCACCGTGGCCGACGTGCCGCCCGTGTCCGCCTTCGCCCAAGGCGGCCTGCGGCTGCGCTTAAAAGGCGGCAGCGGCAAAATCCTCAGCAGCGGCAGCCCGGTGATGTACCGCGACATCGTGGTGGGCACGGTGGAGGGCGCGAAATTCGATCCCGTGTCCAAAACCACCGACTACCAAATCTTCATCGGCAGCCCCAACGACAAACTCATCGGCAGCAATGTGCGCTTTTGGCTGCAAAGCGGCCTTAAAATCGAGCTCGGCGGCAGCGGCCTCAAAGTGGATACCCCTTCCCTGCCCGCCCTGATTTCCGGCGCCATCGCCTTCGATGACCCGCCCGATGGCAACAAAGGCAGCCAGGTGGGCAACAACACCCTCTTCCCCCTCTACGACAGCCGTGCCGACGTGGACAACCAAGCCGACGCACGCTCGCTGTATTACGTGGTCTTCTTCAAACAAAGCGTGCGCGGTCTGGCCGTCGGCGCGCCCGTGGAATACAAAGGCATCCCCATCGGCACGGTAACCGACGTGCCCTATTTCAGCCGCAACGACAGCCTCAACCTGTTCGACAACGGCTGGATTCCCGTGCGCATCCGCATCGACCCCTCCCGCCTCGAAATCAACGCCGACACCCAAAGCAAAGAAGCCTGGGCCGACCAAATCAGCCGCGCCCTCAATAAAGGTCTCAGCGCCACCCTGTCCAGCAACAATCTGCTCACCGGCTCCCTGTTTGTCGAGCTTTCCGAAGCCCCCGGCCAAAGCGTGCTCAAACCGGCCGCCAGCTATCAGGGCAACACCGTGATTGCCAGCCGCAACGGCGGCAGCCTGGGCGATTTGCAACAGCAAGTATCCACCCTGCTCGATAAATTCAACCGCCTGCCGCTGGATAAAACCGTGCGCGAACTCAACGGCAGCCTGACCGAGCTGAAAGGCACGCTCGCCCAAGCCAACCGCCTGCTCGGCCAGCCGCAAACCCAACAGCTGCCCGGCGAGCTCAACCGCACCCTGGCCGAACTGCGCACCACCCTGCAGGGCGTATCCCCGCAATCGCCCGTGTATGGCGACGTGCAGAAAACCCTGCGCAGCATCGACCACGCCCTGCAGCAGGCCGCACCCGTGCTCAACACCCTCAAAGAGCAGCCCAACGCCCTGATTTTCAACTCTTCCGCCACCGACCCCACCCCGAAAGGAAGCCGCTGATGTCCCTGTTTGCCAAACTGTCCGCCACCGCCACAGCCCTGCTGCTGGCCGCCTGCGCCTCTACCCCCGCCACCCAGTATTTCAGCCTGCCCGACAGCGCCTTCGTGCCGCCCGCCGGCCAAAGCAGCGGCCAAACCGCCGTGCAAATCATCCTGGCCGAGCCGCTCGGCCAAGGCGGCCTCGTCTACCAAACCGACGCCCACCGCCTCAACTTCGCCCGTCACCATCTGTGGGCCGCTCCGCTGGATCAAAGCCTTGCCGCCGCCTTCAGCAACCGCCTCAACCGCCACGGCAGCGCCCGCTTCGTGCCCTACGGCCGCGGCAACGGCCTGCCCGTGCTCAAGATTTACATCGAGCAATTCCAAGGCAGCTTCCAAGGACACACCATCGTGAGCGGCTATGCCCAATGGCCGAACGGCCGCACCACCCCGTTCAACATCCAAACCCCGCAGCAAGGCGACGGCTACCCCGCCATGGTGGAATCCCTGTCCCAAGGCCTCAACCGCGCTGCCGACACCGTGGGCGGCCACTAAATATCCCGCCGCAGGCATCAAAAAAGGCTACCTGAAATCTTCAGGTAGCCTTTTTTCTGTAGGGCAGGCAGTATAGATGCATCACAGCTTGTCGTTATCGCGGATGAAAACGAGCATGGAGCAAGGCGGCAAGGCGCAGTCGGTAATACTGATAGCCAGACGAGCCAACGCCGTGGCATGCTTGTTTCCATTCACACGACAACTCTTCGCTTTATGCGGCCTAAGCTCGCCCTACCCTTCCCCCACACCGTCTGCAACTTGCCGCCAGCTAGGAGCAAACCTACACATTTGCGTTTTCAGGTAGCCTTTCCTCATTTCTTGGCAAAGCCGCGTGCCTGCAGGAAAGGCAGGATGTGCGGGCGCAGGGGTTGGGCCAGGGTGCGGGCGATTTGGCCACGCCAATCCAAATCCAGCCCGCTGCGGGCCTGATAATAGGCCGCCAGTTCGCGGTTGTAGGCATCGAGGGTATCGCTGCCGCATTTGCGGTAACGGTTCTCGCTCACGATAGCATCAAGTGGCAGACGCGGGCGGTAGAGCGGGTTTTGCGCAGGGTGGCCGAGGCAGAGGCCGAACAGCGGCACGGCGGTATCGGGCAAGCCGAGGGCTTCGGCGGCAGCGGCAATATCGTTGCGCAAGGAGCCGATATACACGCCGCCCAGGCCGAGCGATTCGGCAGCCAGCAAAACGTTTTGCGCGGTAATGCCGGCGTCCACGGCGCCCAGCAGCAGGGCTTCGGTATAGTCGGTTTGGACATCGGGCACGAGGCGGCGGTGTTTGGTGTAGTCGATGCAGAACACGAGGAATTCCGGTGCGAGGCGGACGTATTCCTGTTGGGCAGCAATTTGATACAGCAGTTCGCGCACGGCGGGATCGGTAACGCGGATGATGTGGATGCACTGCATGAAGCTGGACGAAGAAGCAGCACGGCCAGCTTCGAGCACGGCGGTGAGTTGCTCCGGCGCAACGGGCTCGGCAGCGAATTTGCGGATAGAGCGGTGAGCCAGCGCGGTGGTCAGCACGGGTTGGGAGTTGAGTTGGGTGGGCATGGGAATCCTGTATTAGCGGTAGAAAGGCTACCTGAAAATTGAAATCGCGAGATGGTTGAGCCACCTACCCGGCTGTTTAGTATGAATGTTTATGACAAAGGTTTTCAGGTAGCCTATTAAACGTAAGGCTACCTGAAAACCAAAGCACTGGATACAAGGCGCAAGCTATTAGCTGCAGCCAGGTTTACTCAGTTGTTTTTTTATTGCCGTCTACCACCACGGTGAGCTTGCCGGTAGTGGGATGGATAACCAAACCATGTACGGCAATGTGCGCGGGCATCAGCGGGTGTTGTTTGATGAGATTCACGGTATGGCGCACGCTGTCATCGGCATTATCGAAGCCGGTGAGCCAGCCGTCCAAGTCAATACCAGCATGGCGCAAGGTGTTGATATTGGCTTCTGGGATGCCGGCAGCCCGGGCTTTGTTCAGCAGGCGCTCAGGAGAAAAGCCGCACATGCCACAGTCGTGGTGTGCCACCACCATGATTTCTTCCACATGCAAATCAAACACGCCCACCAGGAGGCTGCGCATTACCGAACCCCACGGATGCAGCACCACCGCACCTGCATTGCGGATCACTTTGGCATCGCCGTTTTTCAAGCCCAAGGCGGCATACAGCAGCTCAAGAATGCGCGTATCCATGCAGGATAGGATGGCCAGTTTCTTTTCAGGATATTTATCGCTGAAAAATTCTACGTATTTGCCGCTTTCTACGAAGCGCTTGTTGTGTTCGATTATTTCATTGAGTAGGTTCATGAAAATTCCCTTCATGGTTGGGGTTGAGCCGCAAATAGATGCAGAAATAAATGCTGTTCATTATATACCAGTGGAGCAAATCATTACTGTATTCTGTTGAGATACGCTCCGTGAATACAAACAAGCTACCTGAAATTATTTTCAGGTAGCCTGCGGGCACACAATTAGCTCAAATTAAGAGCGGATGCCAGATGCTTTCACGCTGTCGACATAGCCGTGATCATTAATACGGATATGACGGAACAGCCAGCCTTCACACAAATCGATTACTTCATTCAAAGCTTCGGCGTCGCCATTCTGATAGCGGGCTTGCAGGGTGCTCATACGGGTTACGAAGTTTTGATGCACTTTTCTGTGCTGCTCTACGAGGCGGTATTGCGCCTCTTCCAGCATCATTTCTTCGTAGCTGAAGTGTTCTACGGTGTAGTCAATCAGGTGTTGGAACTCCTGCTCGACAGCTTCTTTATCGTTAGCTTCTCTAGCATCATACAGCTTATTAATGTAATCAACTAGCTGCTTGTGTTGTGCATCGATATCGTCGAATCCGGTATCTAAATCAGACGTCCAATATACAAAAGACATAGCGTATCCCTCATCAAGTAAACAAAAACTGATTGCACCCGGCATTTAACTCCCTTGCCTGGCGGCAACCTTCATATAACCGAAATCTGCCAACCTAACCTCGGCAGCATGGAAAACAAATTCGTAATAATCTTTCTATTTCCCCCTAGCAAGTATTATGCCAGCTTCCTCTTCTGACGTAAATAAACCTTTCTGCCGAAACAGAAAGGTTTATTGATTACCAGCAAGAATACCGGCAAAACTACCAGTACACAGGTTTAGCGGCGGCCGTAGCCGTCTACTTGGATTTCCACACGGCGATTGGGCTGCAAGCAGGCAATCAGCTGGCTGCGGCCACCGTGGTTGTCGCACTGTTTAACCGGCTGGGATTCACCCATGCCAACTGCGCGGATTTTGTCAGCCGGCAAGCCTTGGGCTGCCAAATAACGGCGTACAGTTTCGGCGCGCTGCTGTGACAGGTTTTGATTATAGGCATCTGAACCAAGGTAATCAGTATGACCAATTACGGTAATGCTATTGAGCTGTTCAAAGTTTCGCAACTGAGCGGCCAGTTCAGTCAGCTCTTCACGGCCACGAGGTTGCAAATCTTGTTCGCTGCTACGATCGAACGCAAACAGCACGTCTGCGCTCAGTGTGTAGCGATGATGTTGCTGTTGTACAGGTGTGGCAGAAGCCGGCTGCTGCGGCGGGCAAGTAGCGTTTTCAGGATCAACAGCACGCCAGTAAGTTTCGTTGCTGAACATGTTTTTGTCGAACAGCACTTTAAATTGGCAAGTGGTTACGTCGTTGGTGCCTTGGCCGGGGGTATGGAAGTGGAACAGATAGTTCCATTCGCGCGGACGCCACATTTCGCCGTAGTGCGGACGAC
Source organism: Eikenella sp. (assembly GCF_057315495.1). Lineage (NCBI taxonomy): Bacteria > Pseudomonadati > Pseudomonadota > Betaproteobacteria > Neisseriales > Neisseriaceae > Eikenella > Eikenella sp. The sequence continues at coordinate 43,833 of NZ_DBHKXY010000032.1, read as the reverse complement.
CGATCAAGTAGTACAAATCGTCTTTGGTCAGACCAGCTCTCACTTGTCTCAGACTACCCAGATCAGGGAAGGTACCACGGTTTTTATTGAGTGTTACCCGATCCCATTTCGGCCATACCGGCTGATCGGTAGTGCCACTTGAGCTTACTTTTGTTAATGAGGAGCAGGCAGACAATGCTACCACGGCAGCGGCTACAACTGCTGTACGACGAGCTACTTGAGACAATTTCATAATTTTTCCTTTGAATTGGTTTATTTTAGAGAACCCGGTAAGGCTACCTGAAAACTCTAATATCCAGATTTTCAGGTAGCCTCTTTTAGCTTACCACTGATAGCCGGCACCGATAGAGGCACCGAAGTTACCACGTGAATTACCGCTTCCGGTGGCTTTGATAATCCAGTTACCGCTATCGGAGATAGTGGAGAAGCCGACTGCATAACCGGTTTCGCCTTTGTAGTAACCACCACCTACGGCCACCATGTTCTTACCAGGCAGATAAGCCTGCGGCAAGCCAGCAGTAGCAATGGCTTGGGCTACACCGGCATTAGCGGTATCGGCCACATCGTTAATCTTGGCATCCAAAGCAGCGATATTGGCATTGCCGGCACTGTTAATCACACCTAAGGCTGCATTCAACTGGCTCACGTTTACTGCATCCGTACCAGCTGTACCATCAGCAACGTTGGTAACCTTGTTGCCGCCGTTATTCAAGCCACCGGTGGTGAGGCTTACAGGGTTACCGCCGCCTGCTGCCGGAGTGATGGTCACGCCACCGCCATTGGTAACGGTTTGGTTACCGGCCGCATCAGTGGTGGTAACGCTGGTTACGCTCAGGTTCGGATTCAACGCCAATTGTGCACCGCCAGTTACAGTAGTGCTGGTAATGTTGTTGTCACCTTTCACATTGATGGTGTCGCCCAGCTGGTAGTTGTTGCTACCGGTAGTACCACCGAAGTTAATACCTTTGGCCACATTCTGGTTGGTGGCATACAGTTGGCTACCGTTTACGGCTTCCGTGCTAGTGGCACTCAGTGTACCAGGTGCAACATTACCCAAGGTAACCGGACCACCTGCCGCATCGCCTACCAAATTCACCTTGT
>NZ_DBHKXY010000032.1:0-42632 GCF_057315495.1 Eikenella sp. | reverse complement strand
TCAAAGTAGTCGGGGTGGTGGTGTTACCGGCTGCATCCTGCATGCTGGCAATCACATTGCTGGCGGCTACTTGAGTACCTGCACCGTTGGGTTGGGTGTAGAACTTGCCGTCGGTGTGTTTATACACTTTGCTCCCATCGGCCTTGGTGTATACCACCGGGGTTTGGGCGTTCTGCACCACGGTCTGAGCATCCAAAGCGTAGGTGTAGGTTTGATTACCATTGGTGCCATCCACTTCCTGTTTCACAGTCAAACCGTTACCTGCGGCAAAGGTGACTTTCTGGCCGGGTTTAACGGTAGTGGCGGTGGCAGTAGTACCGCTAGCCAGCCTGCCGCCGGCTGTGGCTTGGAAGCCGCTGTTGTTGATGGCATTGGCAATATCGCCGGCAGTAGCCAGTTTGTTGGCATCTGCAGGAATCGGGGCAATTACTTTGCCGGCCGGGTTGCCGTTGTTACCATCGCCTACTTTCAACGGAGTAGTGGCTACGGCTTGAGTAGTAATCTGATTTGCCACAGCCTTCAGTTGAGCAACGTTCACTGCATCAGAATCTGCCGTACCTGCGGCCACATTAATGATTTGGCGGGTACCATTCTGCGTACCTACTGATACTGCACCCAACTCACCTTTTACTGTAGCTTTAATATTATTTTGATCAACATTGGAAGCCGACGCTAATGCATAAACCTGATTATTCGCCACAGTCGGCGCAGCATTAGCCTGAACCTGAGTTGCATCGATAGCAGCTCGAGTGGCCTGAGAGGTATAACCTAAGGCAACTGAACCAGCTGCAACAGTAGAACTATCTGCACCAATCGCTACGCTATTATTACCCGCAGTATTAGCACTGGAACCAATAGAGATACTATTTTCTTGAGAAGCGACTGCAGCCGCACCAATAGCCGTAGAAGCCTTGCCACTAGAACGTGCATTAGAACCAATGGCTACTGATTGTTCCTCTTCCGCACGACTAGCCCCCAGGGTAACCGCTTCTCGACCTGCTGCATATGCGGAATTACCAATTGCAACCGCTCCCTCGGAGTTTGATTGGCCAACAACAGATTTTTCCGCAACTTTAGCGCTACCAACGGCAACAGAACTAGCACCGGCCGCTTTAGCGTTAATCCCTGCTGCCAAGGCTTTGTTGCCGGTTGCACCGTCATTATTATAGTTATTGTCAGTATTTACACCGTTTACATGGTAGAAGTGAATACCATTACCACCGGCAGCTGTAATTTGTTCTTGTAAACCTTTAGCTACATGGAACAACTGGCTACCGTTAATGGCATCCGTGCTAGCCGCAGTAATAGCGCCTGGCGCAACGTGTTTGATTTGGCGTTCGAAACCGGCCGAACCAACGGAAACTTGGTCCCCGGAAACCACTTTGCCGCTGCCGGCAAACGGGCTAGTCCCACCACCGTAGGTGATTGCACCAATTGTGGCTGATGGTACATCAGTAGCGTTTGTTGCAGTTGTACTACCTGCACCCAGAGCCACAGCATTAGTCTTATCGGCAGTCGCCCCCACACCGAATGCAACAGAGTAATCACCCGTAGCATGGGATTTCGTACCTATTGCCGTTGCCAAATCTGCTGCGTTGGCAGAAACGCCCACCGCAACGCCAGCCTGGCCGGTAGTTGTGTTGATATAACGATTACCAGCCGTCGTAAAATTAACCAAATTTTGACCTGTTAAGGCTCGATATTTCTGCGCCACCGGCGTATCGTTATACGCATCATTATCCGCAGTTGGAGAAGTCAGGCGATACACCGTGGAAGCGACCGAATCCAAATCGTCGCCACCAATTGCTACCGAAGAATCTCCTTTTGCATGGGCATTCGCACCAAGTGCCACAGCTTGATCACCTGTTGCCTGAGCATCATGACCCAAAGCAATGGACTGTACTCTAGCAGCATAAGACTTAGAACCAATCGCAATTGTTTCCAAACCACCTGAGTTTGATTTGGTACCAATCGCTATATTACGCGCCGCCTTAGCACCAGGACTAGTACGGAGTAATATCCGTGGGTCAGTCGCTGAGATCGGGTCAGTTGCTGTTGAGGCATCGTATCCCACCGCAATGGATTCATCCCCAGTAGCCGTAGCATTCCAACCGGCAGCTATAGAAGTTTCGCCTGTAGCTTTAGCACCACCATTCCCCGCAGTACTATTACTTGGGCTAATAGCAATGGTCCATTGAGCAGAACCATTCTCAATGCGAGCATTATCTGCCATTGCGGTCTGCGACATAAAGGCAGCTGCAACAGAAGCAGAAATCGCCAATACTTTCTTATTCAGAACAATGCCGTCCACTACAGCAGCAACCATGCTGCTGCGCCCAGACTTGCCATGCGCCTTGGCTGTTTCTTGCACAGCCACCCAAGTATTGGTATGTTCATTCCATACAATACGGTAAACTTTGTTCATATACTCAGCTCCCTAACTTTCAAAAAAAATCAAAAAAATAGCGGAATAGAGCCCATAGGTTGATTTACATCAATCTCACTACCTACTTCTTCCTACGCTTGCCAAATCACACAAAACTTAAATTATTCTTGCAGAGCGAATTTATTTTATTCAAATAAATTCAATAGACTATATATTCTAAAACCTGCTGGCAAATTGAGGTTGGATGATACGGCTAATTAACGCATCCTCCTAGTCGCTTATCGATTGGTTGTATTTTATTACAAAAGTTTACAACTATTTTGCAACACATCTTCCTGAACAAGCCATACCAGCTGCGCCTCTCACCCAATCTCAAACAATAAAAATACTTTTAGTATTTTCTTATATACAATCACTTAACAATTCAGGCTACCTGAAAATCAAATTATAGAACACTCCCACATTCTGTCATCTAAGTGAAATTCCAGCTTCTATTGAGTAGCCTCACTAGGTAAATTGCAAGCTATTCCCAGTTTAATTTACCCAGTATGGACTACCAGCAATATCCGTTCTTAAACCCTCTACTACACGAAATAAAAAATCAATCAAAATATCGCATTACCCTACCTCCCTAGCTTTCAGGTAGCCTTTATCACCCTATGTTGCAAAAGTTCCATCACGGCACCACACAAACCTACACACAGGATGCTGCATAATCTGGCGAATACAATCCAATACAACTGAATAAGCCATAAAAAAAAGCTTACTTGTCATTAGACAAGCAAGCTTTTTAAGCCATCAATGCCAGAAACCAATTTTCAGCACCCGCTTTTACAAATCCCTCTCTTTAAAACGGCTGCTGCAATTCACTTAAACTGATACCCAAAGCTTGGGCATATTTGGCCAAAGTTTTTTCAGGTAGCCTCTCAAACATGGCAGGTTGCAAATGTCGGCGCAGTTGCCAGCGCCACACACCGGCGGCCATGGCCAGGCTGGCTTCATCATGACGGCTGCGGAACATGTGGTAATACAAAGTGGAACGTTCGCCGCGCGCTACAGCCTGTTTGGCAGCTTCGGTCTGCTCCTCCAACTCGGCTACAGCCTGCACGGTGGCGTAGGATTCATCTTGCCAGCCGGTGCTGGTGGCGGCTTGGTAGCGGCCATTGTGCGTGCCGTAGATAATTTTTTGATGCCCCCGATAACTGGGGCTGTCGTCTTGCGGAATGTCGTTGATATCCATGCCGAATAGTTCCAAACAAGCAGAATTTGGTTTTTCAGGTAGCCTCAGGCATACACCGCTTCCAACAGCATAAAACAAGTGGAAAAGCGGCCGCTTTCGGGAATGTAGCACAGGATTTTCTGGCCGTTTTGAATGTCCGCACGGCGCATAAACTCTTCCAAAATAATGTAAATCGCCGCCGAGCCGGTATTGCCTTTATAGTGCAGGTTGGTAAACCATTTTTCTTCGGCAATCGGCAGCCCCGCTGCAGCAAGGCCGTCGGCCAGTTTGCTGCGGAAGAAACCGGAAGAATAATGCGGTAAAAACCAATCAATCTCGTCGGCTTGCAGGCCATATTTAGCAATCAAGCGGCGCAGCGGCTTTTCCACTGTATAGGCCACGATATTTTCGTTCAGCAGCTTCACATCCTGCTTCACCGCCATCAGGCTGCGCTTGGCGCACTCATCGGCATCAACATCTTTCCAACTCAGCCATTCCCCGCCCTGCCCCACTTCGCCGCCAGCATACATGCACACCGGCATCTCGTTGGCATACGACAGCAAATCAATCCAATGGATTTTAAAATTCAACTGCCCGGCCAGCGGCTCACTGCCCAGCTGCACCGCACCGGCACCGTCCGACAGCATCCAGCGCAAAAAATCCTTTTCAAACGCAATTTCCGGCTTGGCATCCTGCAGGCGCAAGTTGTCGGTTTCGCAGCGGAAACGCTCGCCGCGCAATACCGCCGAAGCCGTTTCCGAAGCTGCCGCCACCGCTTCGCGGCATTCGCCGGTGCGCACTGCGCGCTCAGCCTGTTTCATTGCCGCCATCCCCGCCACACACACGCCCGCCGTGCTCACCACCTCGCAAGGTGGAATCTGCGGCAGCAACCCATGCACCATCACCGCATGGCCGGGCAGAATCTGATCGGGATAAGACGTGCCGCAGGCAAGGCTGCCGATTTCGTCCGCACGCAAGCCCTGCTCCAGCAAACCGCGCACCGCCAGCGCAGCCAGCTCCGTGTTGCTATGAGTGGCGCGGCGGGTGTGCGGGTCGATGGCGTAATAGCGGGAAGTAATGGCGTTGGAGCGCAAAATCATCTTGCGCACCCGAGAAGGTGTATCCCCTGCTATACCAAGCACGGCTTCCATCTGTTCATTGCCCACCGGTAAGTTGGGCAGAAACGCAGCAGCGCGTTTGATATAAACATCTGATGGCTTATGCAATTCCGGCTCCCCCTTCAATATTATTGTGATGTGTGCGGGCATTTTCAGGTAACCTGCAGCGGCCTATAGCAAAGGCTACCTGAAACTTATAGCAGCTAACGCAGAACAGCCTGAAACGCTAAACATTTCAGGCTGTTGTATTATTTGGTGCCCAGGGTCGGACTCGAACCGACACACCTTGCGGCGGGGGATTTTGAGTCCCCTGCGTCTACCAATTTCGCCACCTGGGCAGGTGATGAAGAAACGGCATTATAGGCATTTTTCCACGTTTGTAAAGTTTTTTACCTGCATATCTGCCGTTTTGCCGTTTAAAACCGTGTTTTCAATGGCAATAAAACCACAGCCCTGCTCCACCCTATTGCCTTTTGGCTGGCCAACACCCTATTTCGTAGGGAGGTGAAGCTCTCGTTTGTGTGTATTATAGCGGATTGGCTTTGAATCAGGACAAATTAACAAGCCGCAGAATACAGCCAGCATGGTACAACCAACCAATGCGCTACTGGTTTAAAGTGAATCTGCTATATATAATCGCCGCATGCGCACAACAATCCTCCTTTCCGCAGCCCTCCTGCTATTGACCGGCTGCCCCTCCGAACCGCCTGCCGCGCCCGAAGCATCGGCATCTGCGGCTTCCGCCGCCTCTGCCGTTACCAGCCAATTTCACGGCACAGACATCAGCCAAGACCCCATCGGCGGCGACTTCACCCTCACCAGCCACAACGGCCGCCCCGTTTCCTTAAGCGATTTTCGCGGCAAAATAGTGGTGCTCGTGTTCGGCTACACTCACTGCCCAGATGTGTGCCCCACGCACCTGCTCACCTATACCCAGGCCATTGCCCAGTTGCCGCCCGAGCAAGCTGAAGCGGTGCAACTCTTGTTCGTTTCCATCGACCCCGCGCGCGACCGCCCCGAGCTCTTGGCGCGCTATGTGCCCGCCTTCAATCCCAGCTTTATCGGGCTCACCAGCGCCGATGGCAGCGAAGCTGAAACCCAAGCCGTGATGAAGCTCTACGGCGCCACCGCCGTAAAACAGCCGCCGCAACCCAATGGCTTTTATAGCGTAGACCACAGCAGCGCCACCTTTCTCATCAACCGCCAAGGCCGCCCCGTGGTGATGGAAGCCTTCGGCCAAACCGCCACCCAACTGGCAGAAGACCTCAAAACCCTGTTAAACCAACAGCCTTAACACCAAAGGCTACCTGAAAGCCGATTTTCAGGTAGCCCCAATCAAGAAACCAAACACCATGCAGAAAAATGACCAACAAGCCCGCCTCGCCGTCCTCATCGACGCCGACAACGCCCCCGCCGACATCATCGACCGCCTGCTCGAAGAAATCGCCAAATACGGCATCGCCAGCGTGAAACGCATTTATGGCGACTGGAGCCACGGCCTCTCCAAATGGAAAGCCGCCCTCCTGCCGCACGCCATCATTCCCGTGCAGCAATTTGCCTACACCAAAGGCAAAAACGCCACCGATATGGCCTTAGTAATTGACGCGATGGACTTGCTCTACAGCGGCAATTTCGATGGCTTCTGCATCGTATCCAGCGATTCCGACTTCACCCGCCTCGCCAGCCGCCTGCGCGAAAGCGGGCTCACCGTATACGGCTTCGGCGAAAAGAAAACCCCCACCGCCTTCCGCAAAGCCTGCGACAAATTCATCTACACCGAAATCTTCCTGCCCGAAAAACAACGCGCCCACAAGGAGCGCGGCAACGGAAAAAACCCCTCCCCCGCCGCCGAAGAAAACAACAATCCCCCTGACGCCCTGCCCCTGCTCAAACGCGCCGTGCGCGAAAACGCCGACGACCTCGGCTGGGCCAACCTCGGCCCCATCGGCAGCTACATCAATAACACCAACCCCGACTTCGACTCCCGCCTCTACGGCTACGGCAAACTCTCCGACCTCATCAAATCCTTCGACATCTTCGAACACCGCACCGACAACAACCAACTCCAAGTGCGCCGCAAAACCGAATCCCGCCCAGAAAGGCTACCTGAAAGCCAAACCGAGCAACGCGAGGCCCGCCAAAGCCAAAATGAGCGAAACGAAGCCCGTACCAACCAAAATGAGCAACGCTCCCAAAACGACCAGCCTGCCGAAGGCAAACCCGGCAAACGCAAACCTCAGTCCGCCAAAGCCGAAAGCAACGCCGCACCCAAAGCTGCCAAACCCTCCTTCACCAAACTCATCCCCGCCGTGCAGCAGGCCATCCAAGCCACCGCCGATCCCGACGGCTGGGCGCGGCTGGGTGACGTAGTCAAACAACTTCCCGCCGCCATCGACCCCATCCAATACGGCTGCGCCAACTGCCGCGACCTCATCCACTCCATCTACAGCGACTGGGTGGAAATCAAAAAAGCCGGGCGCGGCGAACGCATCCGTATCAACAAAGCCTTTATCGTGAAAAACGAACAAGCCTAACCAAACCAAAGGCTACCTGAAACAAACCCGCTTGTTACCAAGCAACTCCGTTTTCAGGTAGCCTCATAAAGAAACCGTATCATGCTGTTATTTATCGACAACTACGACTCCTTCACCTACAACATCGTCCAATACTTCGCCGAACTCGGCCAGGAAATCAGCGTACGCCGCAACGACGACATCACGCTGGATGAAATTGCCGAACTCCGGCCTCAATACCTCGTGATCGGCCCCGGCCCCTGCTCGCCCAAAGAAGCCGGCATTTCCGTGCCGGCCCTGCGCCGCTTTGCCGGGCAGATTCCCATTTTGGGCGTGTGCCTCGGCCACCAAGCCATCGGCGAAGCCTTTGGTGGCCGCATCGTGCGTGCGCAAGAGCTGATGCACGGCAAAGTATCGCCCGTGCACCACACCGACAGCGGCGTATTTTCCGGCCTGCCCAACCCCGTAAACTGCACCCGCTATCACAGCCTTGCCATCGAACGCGCCAGCCTGCCCGAATGCCTCGACATCACCGCCTGGACGGCAGACGGCGAAATCATGGGCGTGCGCCATAAACAACACGCCGTGGAAGGCGTACAATTCCACCCCGAAGCCCTGCTTACCGAACACGGCCACGATATGCTGGCCAATTTCCTCAAAGAGCACGCTGCCCGTACGTAGCCAGTGAGCCGAACTTTCGTTCCCGCGTCGGCTCGCCTCGTTGCAACAATAAAGGCTACCTGAAACCCAAAATTCAAACCTCAAATAAATAAGGAGAACACCATGAGCCTGAAAGCCCGCCTCACCGAAGACATGAAAACCGCCATGCGCGCCAAAGACACGCTCGCCCTATCCACCATCCGCCTGGCCAACGCCGAAATCAAACGCTACGAAGTGGACGAGCGCACCGAAGCCGACGATACCAAAATCACCGCCATGCTCAGCAAAATGATTAAGCAGCGCAAAGAAAGCGCCGCCATCTACCACGAAGCCGGCCGCCAAGACCTGGCCGACAAAGAGCTGGCCGAAGTAGCCATCCTCCAGCGCTACCTGCCCGAAATGCTGTCCGAAGCCGAAATCCAAAGCGCCGTGGCCGAAGCCATCGCCCAAACCGGTGCATCCGGCATGGCCGATATGGGCAAAGCCATGGGCGTGCTGAAAAAACGCCTTGCCGGCCAGGCCGACATGAGCGATGTGAGCCGCCTGCTCAAATCCGCCTTGCAGAAATAGCATCCCAGAGGCTACCTGAACATGCCGACAGCCTTCAGGTAGCCTTTCTTTTCCCCGTAAAGGCTACCTGAAACGCAGTACTGCATATTCACCCCATCACGCCATGGCCAAGAAAAAGAAAACCCTGCCCAAAGATTTCACCGAGCTGCTAGCCGCCAACGACTTAAACACCCTCAAAGCCGCGCTTAGCCAATGCGAGCCCAATGCCTACGATCGCTATGCATTTAACAAACCCGCCCTCTCCTTCTACGACATTCCCGTGGAGCTGATGGCCTGGCTGATGGAACAAGGTGCCGACATCAATGTAAAAGACGAATACGGCCGCACCCCGCTCCACTATCACGCCCAAGTGAACAACACAGCGCAGCTCGCCTTCTTGTTGGCACAAGGTGCAGACATTCACGCCCAAGACACCTACGGCAACACCCCGCTGCATTTTGCCGAATATCATGCCGATGCCGCCCGCCTGTTAATCGAACACGGTGCCGACATCAAAGCCAAAGGCGACAGTAGGCACGACGTGGTGGAACGCATGCTCAGCCGACTGAGCAGCGGCGAAATCGCCCGTGCCGCCCAAGCCGCCGCAGTGTATTTGCAGGCGGGCTACCAGCCCACCAAGCTGGCTAAAAAGCAGGTTGTCCGTATCGGCGAAGATTTCGAATTCCACCGCGCTGGCTTCAACCCCGAATTCCTAGCCGAAACCGAAGCCGGCCTGCAACAGCTCTACCGCCTGTTTGCCGTGCCGCCCGTGCCCAAACGCATCCAACACGACGGCCAATCCCCCATCGTGCTCGCTGGCGATACCTGGGAGCAACGCTACGAACAAGCTTGGGTGCTGCTCGTACCTGGCAGCGGCCAGGCCGGCACCATGCAGGGCGAAGCCGTACGCATCGCGGGCAAGATCAACGACGAACTCCTGCGCAACGCCATGGGCAACTGGGATAAGGAATACCGCAAAATGCTCACCGCCCTTGGCGGCTATTTGCAACAAGGCAACGCCCTGTCGGCAAGCCAACTGGCCGAAGTAGCCCACATCTCCAAACACATGTTGGAAGACGACGGCACCGGCAGCAGCCGTCTGTGCGAGCTGGCCACCCTTTGGGTGTGCCGCAACCCCGAGCCGATTGCCTTGGAAAAAACCACATACCGATATTAACTACCCCCTTTTTCAGGTAGCCTTTCTTTCCCCCGCAAAGGCTACCTGAAACCGCCCGAACCATCATATAAGGAAACCCCATGTTCACTCCCCAACAAGCCCTGCAGCGCCTACTCAGCAACAACGAACTCTTCCACGACGAAATGATCGACCTCATGCGCCAAATCATGCGCGGCGAAGTCGCCCCCGAGCTGATTGCCGCCATCCTTATCGGCCTGCGCATCAAAGTGGAAACCGTGTCTGAAATCAGCGCCGCCGCCCAAGTGATGCGCGAGTTTGCCGCCCAAGTGCCCGTGGCCGAGCCCGATAAGCTCGTAGACGTGGTCGGCACCGGCGGTGATGGCGCGCACACCTTCAATATTTCCAGCACCGCCATGTTTGTGGCCGCCGCCGCCGGCGCCAAAGTGGCCAAACACGGCAACCGCAGCGTGTCCTCCTCCAGCGGATCGGCCGACATAATGGAGCTGGCCGGCATCTCCCTCGCCCTTTCGCCCGAACAAGTGGGGCAATGCATCGACCAATGCGGCGCCGGCTTTATGTTTGCCCCCAACCACCACAGCAGCATGAAATACGTTGCCCCCGTGCGCCGCACGCTGGGCGTGCGTACCGTGTTCAACATCTTGGGCCCGCTCACCAACCCCGCCGGCGCCGCCAACCAGCTCATCGGCGTGTTCCACATTGATTTGGTGGGCATCCTCTCCCGCGTGTTCCAGCAGCTGGGCAGCAAACACGCCCTCGTGGTGCACGGTAGCGACGGGCTCGACGAAATCACCCTCACCGGCCCCACCCGCGTGGCCGAGCTCAAAGACGGCCTGATTGCCGAATACGACATCCACCCCGAACAATTCGGCCTGCCCGTGCGCACCAATCTCGACGACATCAAGGTAGCCTCTGCCGCCGAATCGCTCGCCATGATGAACCGCGTGCTCGCAGGCAAAGCCGGCGCCCACCGCGACATCGTGCTGCTCAACGCCGGCGCCACACTCTACGCCGGCAACGTAGCCAATACGCTGGACGAAGGCGTGGACATGGCGCGCGAAGCCATCGACAGCGGCAAAGCCCGCGCCAAACGCGACGAAGTGGCCGCCTTCTCGCAACAACTGGCCGCACAACAGGCGAAATAATGCCGATAAGTTTCAGGTAGCCTTTTATGGTGGATTAAATTTAAATCAGGACAAGGCGGCGAGCCGCAGACAGTACACACGTTACGGCAAGGCGAGCCAACGCTGTACTGGTTTTTGTTAATTCACTATAGCCTATTCTCCGGCCTATTTCCTGATGTGCAGCAGCCCCCGCCACAGTTTTTCTTCCTGATCCGCAATTTCGCGCAGGAAGGCGGCGATTTGGGCACAGCTTTGTTCGCTCGGGCGGCGGCATTGTTTCACGCACTGGCTGGCCAGCTGCCGCCATTGGTCGCCGATGGCGGTCATTTCCTGCGAGGCGGTTTGCAGGGCGGGGTTGGCGCAAATATCGGCAGCCTGTTCCAAAAAATAGGCGTAAAGATAGCGGAAACCGGCGCCGCCGGTGCCGATTTCTTCCTGCATGCGCACCAAGTGGCCGAGCCACAGCTTTTGGTATTTTTCCGGCTCTTGCGGCAGGCACTCGATTTTCTTGGCCACGGTGCGGATGCCGCGCACGCCCACGAAAAACACGGGGGCGAGCATTTGTTTGGCATTTTTGCGGATGACGGCATACAGCAGGGCAGGCAGGCGTTCGGCCAGTTGTTGCTTTGTCGGCAGGCTGGCGGTGTTGAGTGTGTACATCAAGCCTTTGCCGGCCAGGGCGCCTTTGGCAAAGCGGGCACGCTGCAAATCGGCGGCGGCGCAGCGCTGGGGCGTTTCAAACACGGGGTCGCTGATTAAATAATCCTCTCCTTCGCGGCCATACACCAAAAGATTGTGGGCGTTGAAATGAAAGCGCATTTCGGGCGGGAAATAAGGCAGCCAATACACGGAGGTTTGCAAGCCGACCGGCTGCCCGCCAGCCAGCGCCTCATCCAGTGCGGCCGCACCACGCTCGGCTTGGGCAAATTTGCGCATATCCAGCTTCACGCCAAGGGCGCGGCAAACGTTTTTGATGATGCCGCGCGGGGCGATGCGGTAGGAAATCAGGGGCATGCCGTTGAGTTTGACCACGGGCAGATATACAAAGGTGAGCGCGTGGGCAAGCCCGAACACCATGGCTTCATTCATGGCGCAGCCGTGGTGGGTAAGGAGGGTGGACATCACGCCGCTTTCGCAGTGGGCGGTGTGTTGGTGGGTGAAGGTGGTCATGTTGGTGTCGGTGTTTGCGGGGAGGCAGATGATACGTGAAAAATGAAGTAGATGGAATTTCAGGTAGCCTTTAGCGCACGGGCAGGCTACCTGAAACGCCTCTATCTATTAGTCCAGCAAATCGGGCTGAACCTGATGCCTGCCCTGTTCGTGGTCGAGCAGCCATTGTTTGCGCTGCAGGCCGCCGCCGTAGCCGGTGAGGCTGCCGTCTTTGCCGATGACGCGGTGGCAGGGAATGATGATGGAGAGGCGGTTGGCACCGTTGGCAGCGGCCACGGCGAGCACGGCGGCAGGGTTGCCGAGCTGTTCGGCCAGTGCCTGATAATGGGTGGTTTCGCCGTAGGGGATGGTTTGCAGCGCATCCCACACCTGCCGATGAAACGGGCTGCCGGGAGCGAGCAGTGGCACGCTGAATGCGCGGCGCGTGCCTTGGAAATATTCGCCCAACTGGGCTTGCACTAAGCAGGTGTGTTCGTTTTCGCCCTGCTTGGTTTGGCAGACGAACAGGCGCTGAAGATCGCGCAATTCGCCGTCGATGCGCCGGCTGCCGGCAAATTCTAGCAGACACAGGCCGCGTTCGGTGGCGGCGGCGAGGATGCTGCCCAAGGGCGAGGGGAAGGTGTGCAGATAGAGCATGGGTTTGGAGTGAGTAAGGTTCGCTTGGCAGAAGCCCTACTATGTTTTCAGGTAGCCTGCCGTGTTGGCAAAAGGCTACCTGAAAATGTAGTTGCTGCGAAGTTTAAAGGTTTACAGCGCGGTAAAACAGGCTGCCAAACCCAAAAAGATGCCCGGCACGTTGGCCACCACAATCGGCCAATCGCGCGGTTTTTTAAACAAACCGTAGCCTGTCCACAACGTACAGTTCACAAACGCCACAAAGGGCTGCACCGGATTGCCTTTATGCCCGGCCAAGTTATCGGCAATCTGCGGAATGTAGGCCACATACATGCCCACAGCCATGATGCTGGCCACAATACCTAAAATTTTGATTTGTTTTTCAGTCATTATTGCTACCTCTTAAAAGTGAGTCAGACGTTTCATGCCGATATGCACCGGCTTCCCGGTTTCAGGTAGCCTTCATCCATGCGGGCTCGCTGAAAGCGCGCCATTATAAAACCCCTCCCCCGCTGCCTACAAGGCGCACTACAAAACTTAACCTGTTCTTTCACGATGGTTTCAGCTAGCCCCACCGCCCCACAGGCTACCTGAAAACCCTTGCTTGCTTTACAATTACGGCGTTTAGCAACTGAAACGCCTGCCACACCATGCCAGAAAACACCGCATCCGCCGAAAACAGCGACATCCTGCTGCTCGCCCCCTACGCCGAACGCGCCTACCTCGAATACGCCATGAGCGTGGTGAAAGGCCGCGCCCTGCCCGACGTGGGCGACGGCCAAAAGCCCGTGCAGCGCCGCATCCTGTTTGCCATGAAGGAAATGGGGTTGGCCGCCCATTCCAAGCCAGTGAAATCCGCGCGCGTGGTGGGCGAAATCCTGGGTAAATACCACCCGCACGGCGATGCTTCCGCCTACGACGCCATGGTGCGCATGGCGCAAGACTTCACCCTGCGCTATCCCTTAATCGACGGCATCGGCAACTTCGGCTCGCGCGACGGCGACAGCGCGGCCGCCATGCGCTACACCGAAGCCCGCCTCACCCCGATTGCCGAGCTGCTGCTTTCCGAGCTGCACCAAGGCACGATGGATTTTGTGCCGAATTACGACGGCGCGTTTGACGAACCCGTGGCGCTGCCCGCCCGCCTGCCCATGGTGCTGCTCAACGGCGCCTCCGGCATCGCCGTGGGCATGGCCACCGAAATCCCGCCGCACAACTTGGGCGAAGTCACCGCCGCCGCCGTGGCCCTGCTCAAAAAACCCTCGCTCACCACCGCCGAGCTGATGGAACACATCCCCGCCCCCGATTTCGCCGGTGGCGGCCATATCATCACCCCGGCCAAAGACCTGCTCCAGCTCTACGAAACCGGCAAAGGCAGCATCCGCGTGCGCGCCCGCTACGAAATCGAAAAACTGGCACGCGGCCAATGGCGCCTCGTCATCACCGAGCTGCCGCCCAACACCAGCGCGCAGAAAATCCTGGCCGAAATCGAAGAGCAAACCAACCCCAAGCCCAAATCCGGCAAAAAACAACTCAACCAAGACCAGCTCAACACCAAAAAGCTGATGCTCGAGCTCATCGACAAAGTGCGCGACGAGAGCGACGGCGAACACCCCGTGCGCCTCGTGTTCGAACCCAAATCCAGCCGCATCGAGCCGGATAACTTCATCAACACCCTAATGGCGCAAACCGGGCTGGAAGGCAATGTGCCGGCCAATCTGGTGATGATCGGGCTCGACAACCGCCCCGCGCAGAAAAACCTGAAAAACATCCTGCAGGAATGGCTCGATTTCCGCGTATCCACCGTAACCCGCCGCCTGCAACACCGCTTGGAACAGGTGCTCAAACGCATCCATATCCTCGACGGGCGCATGACCGCCTTTTTGCACATCGACGAGGTTATCCGCGTTATCCGCGAAGCCGACGAACCCAAGCCCGAACTGATGGCCGCCTTCGGCCTCTCCGAAATCCAAGCCGAAGATATTTTGGAAATCCGCCTGCGCCAGCTCGCCCGTTTGGAAGGTTTCAAACTGGAGCAGGAATTGGCCGATTTGCGCGAGGAAGAAGGCTACCTGAAAAACTTATTGGCCGACGAGGGCGCGAAGAAAAAACTCATCATCAAAGAGATGCAGGCCGATGCCAAGCAATTTGGCGACCCGCGCCGCACACTGGTGGCCGAAGCCGAACGCGCCGCGCTCACCCACACCACGGCCGACGAGCCAGTAACGCTCATCCTGTCGCGCCAGGGCTGGATTCGCAGCCGGGCCGGGCACGGGCTGGATTTGTCGGCCACCGCGTTTAAAGAAGGCGACGAATTGCAGCAACCGCTGGAAACGCGCACTGTCGACCCGGTGGTGGTGCTCGACACGCTCGGCCGCAGCTACACCATCGATCCAGCCGAAATCCCCGGCGGGCGCGGCGACGGCGTGCCGCTGGCCTCGCTCTTGGAATTGCAGCCGGGCGCGTCGGTGCTCACCATGCTGGCCGGGCAGCCGCAAGAGCACTACCTGCTTGCCGGCAGCGGCGGCTATGGCTTCATCGTCAAACTGGGCGATTTGGTCGGCCGCGTGAAGGCGGGCAAGGAAGTGGTGAAACTGGAGGCAGGCGAAACCCTGCTGATGCCGCAGCCGGTGCGCCAGTCTGCGCTGATCAACCCCGATTGCCGCTTGGTGCTGGCTAGTGCGGAAAAACACCTGCTCGCCTTCCCGATCGGCGAATTGAAAGTGATGGCCAAAGGGCGCGGCCTGCAACTGATGTCTTTACGTGGCAACGACACGCTGCAACTGACCGCCTTGGTATCCACCCCCGATTTCTGGGTGTGCAGCCGCGGCAAACGCGGTGCGGCACACCGCGAACGCTTACGCGTGCAGGACATTGAAGGCAAACGCGGCCGCAAAGGCCGGGTGTTGGATGTTTCAGGTAGCCTCATCAGCCTGAGCAGCACGCAGGAGGGCGAAGCATGATCCAGCTGCCGAAATCGTATACCCCCAACGAATGGGATAGCCAACTCGACCGCTTGCCTTCGCTGATGAACATCGCCCGCGTGAGCCTCTTGCTCTCGCTGCTCACCTTCCACGTGTTGGTAAACGCCTACGGCTCGAATGTGGGCATGGCCAAGTTGGCTTCGATGCCCATTTTCGGTAGTCGCTTCTATATCTGGGCGGCAGTGTATGGCGGGTTGATTGTGTTCAGTATGGTATTTCCCAACTGGCAACAACAGAAAAACAACCTGCCCAACATCAGCGCGGTGGTCGATATCACCATGATGGTGATACTGATGCACCTGGCCGGCGGCATTTCTTCCGGCTTCGGCATCCTAATCTTGCCCTTTATCGGCGTGTCCTGCCTGCTCAGCCACGGCCGTTATCCGCTCTTGTATGCCTCCTATGTTGCCCTCTTGCTATTGATCGGTACTTGGCTAAACTATTGGCCGTTTGAAGCCAACAGCCAGGCCGGCAGCAATGCGATTATCCACACTATCGTGCTCTCGGCAGTGGGCTATCTGGTTGCACTGCTCACCTCGTTTTATGCCTCCTTCCTCAACCGCGCCGCCAACACCCTGAGCAAACACCGCCGCGCTTTCGACCGCCTCAAAGGCCTAAACGAACTGGTGCTCAATCATGTGGCCGAGGCCGTGGTGGTGGTGGATACCGGCTGCCGTATCTGGCTGATGAACCGCCAAGCCGGCCTCTATTTTCCTTATGTAAAGCTCGACCGACATGAAGAAATGTTCACCCTTTTGGTGAAACGCTGGCAGCGTGCGCCTACACGCAACTTCATCACCCATGCCGAGCTGGGCGGGCAAGGCGTACAGGTGCGCGCCCGCCCACTGGTGCGCGAAGACGAATCGCTGCTGATGCTGTTTATCCGCTCCGACCAAGAAGTCGCCATGGAAGCCATGGCCACCAAACTGGCCGCGCTCGGCCAGCTTACTGCCAATCTGGCGCACGAAATCCGCAACCCGCTCTCCGCCATCCGCCAATCCAACGGCCTGTTGGCCGAGGAAGACGAAGATCCGATGACCACCAAGCTGCGCGGCATCATCGACAACAATATCCAGCGCATCGATAAAATGCTGGAAGAAGTGAGCAGCCTGAATAAGAGCGACCGCCTCGATGTGCAAACCATCAACCTGATGAAATTCTGGCTCGATTTCAAGCAGGAATTCCTGCTCACCCACCCCGAAGCCAAAAACGCCGTGCACCTTTATATGCAGGGCAGTGCGCTGAAAGTGTATTTCGACAAAATGCACCTGCAGCAGATTATATGGAACCTCATCAACAATGCCTGGCAGCACGGCAGCAAGCAGGCCGATTCCATCACTGTATTGGTAAAGCCCACCAACGACAACGTATCCGTATCGCTCACCGTGATGGACGACGGCCCCGGCGTATCGCTCGAAAATCAGCCGCGCCTGTTCGAGCCGTTTTTCACCACCCGCTCCGAAGGCACCGGGCTGGGGCTGTATGTGGCACGCGAATTGGCGCACGCCAACTCCGGCCAGCTTCGCTATCATCCCGAAGTCAAGGGATTCGAACTAATCATGCCGAAAGATATCAATGAGTAAACAAAGCCTGCAAAAACCAGTGTTGGTTGTGGACGACGAACAAGACATCCGCGACCTGATGGAAATGACCCTGATGAAAATGGGCTTGTCGGTGGAAACTGCCGAGGGTGTTAACGCCGCCAAAAAGTGGCTCGACAGCAAAAAGTTCTCCCTCGTGCTCACCGATATGCGCATGCCCGACGGTTCCGGGCTCGAAGTAGTGGAATACATCAACGAAAAAGAGCTCGATGTGCCCGTGGCTGTGATCACCGCCTTCGGCAATGCCGACCAGGCCGTACAGGCCATCAAAACCGGCGCCTTCGACTACCTGCAAAAGCCCATCACCCTGGCGCAACTGCGCACCCTGGTTAAATCTGCCATCAAAATCCACGAAGAAGACAGCCGCCCCGCCCCCGTACCAGCCAAAGAAGAGCCCCCGTCCCAAGCAGACGGCGCAGACGAAGGGCTACCTGAAAGCGAGGGGCTACCTGAAAACGAAGAGCCGCAGGAAGAAAACAAAGCCGCCGGCCGCAAGCTCCAGCCCGCAGCCGACAAACAGCCTGCCGCCAACCCCGAAGACATCCCCCGCCTTATCGGCCGTTCCCCGCAAATCGAAGAAGCCCGGCAGATGATCCGCAAACTTGCCCGCACCACCGTGCCTGTGTATATCGCCGGCGAATCCGGTTCCGGTAAGGAGCAGGCCGCGCGCAGCATCCACGAGCTCTCCGATCGGCGCGACCGCCCCTTCGTAGCCGTAAACTGCGGCGCCATCCCCGAAAACCTGATGGAAAGCGAATTCTTCGGCTACAAAAAAGGCAGCTTCACCGGCGCCGACCAAGACCGCCTCGGCTTCTTCCAACACGCCCACGGCGGCACCCTCTTCCTCGACGAAGTGGCCGACCTGCCCCTGCACATGCAGGTGAAACTCCTGCGCGCCATCCAAGAAAAGGCCGTGCGCCGCATCGGCGACGCGCAAGAAGTGAAAGTAGACGTGCGCATCATTTCCGCCACGCATAAAGACCTCGCTGCCCTCGTAGCCAAAGGCGCATTCCGGCAAGACTTGTTCTACCGCCTCAATGTCGTCTCCCTCACCATGCCGCCCCTGCGCGAAATGCGCGAAGACCTGCCCCAGCTCATCACCCAGCTCTTGAGCAAACACCGCCAAGGCGGCGACTACACCCTCACCCAGCCCGCCAAACAGGCACTGTTGCAATACAGCTATCCCGGCAACTTCCGCGAGCTGGAAAACATCCTCGAACGCGCCGTCGCCCTAGCCGCCGACAACACCATCGATGCCACCGACCTCCAGCTCTCCAGCTCCCCGCTATTGGATGAAGACGATGACTGGGGCAGCGCCATCGCCGCCGTCAGCCAAAACAGCATCAGCGCCGACACCGCTGAAGCAGCCGCTCCCGAAAGCAGCGGCCAGCTCGACAACCTGCCCGGCTTCGTCCTCGGCCGCACCCAGGTGCAGGACTATCTCGACGATGTAGAGCGGCTGATTATCGAGCAAGCCCTGCAAAAAACCCGCTACAACCGCACCCAGGCCGCCAAACTGCTCGGCATCAGCTTCCGCTCCATGCGCTACCGGATGGAACGCTTGGAAATCGAATAGCCGAATAACTTGGCTGAACCAAGCGATAAACTTTCAGGTAGCCTTTGAGGCTACCTGAAAGTTTATCCATATGAATATAAAAAACATCTTTATAGTGAATTAAATTTAAACCAGTACAGCGTTGTCTCGCCTTGTCGTAACGTGTGTACTGTCTGCGGCTCGCCGCCTTGTCCTGATTTAAATTTAATCCACTATATAACCAAACCTTCGAATCCCCCAGTACACGTTTCCATTCAGGCTCCAATCCAAAGGAGTAAAATAACCGCTATCTTTGTTAGGCAATCACCGGCCTGCAGATAAGGCTACCTGAAAGCCAAAATCCAGATACAAGGAGAAGCCAATGTGGAAAGAACCAAATCCTCGCACCCTGGACGGCTTGCTCGCCGCGCTGTTCTATGTGCCGATGCTGGTACTGTTTATGGCTTATGCCGATTGGTATGGTTTGAGCCTGTTTCTCTTATTGATGCTGCCCACGCTAGTTATGTACGTGTTCGGCCTCAAATGGAAAGAATTCAAACCCTATCTGGCCTCAGGCATTTCACTCAGTGCCAATATGGCGCTATGGTGGGTATTCCTTTAATCCAACACAGATGCGCTGTTTATTTATCTTATCGGGATGTGTGCCTGGTCTCTCGGCTTTTTCTGGCTGTTGATTACCCAGCGTGATTGGGAAGGCAGCAATAAAGGCGCATTTTGGCGAGGATTTCTGATGACAGGGGTAGGTTTTGCGCTTGTCTGCTTTGCTACCTTATTCTAACGAACACACCCGCCGCCATAGCTGAAACAATTATTTCCTCACACCAGACGATAAGCCACCATGCACCCCATCCCGCTCATCACCCCCACCCCGTACACCCTACCCGACTATGCCCGCCATCCCGCATTGACTGTCTCCAATACCCCGCCTGCCTCCGGCCTCTACCTGGCCGCTGAAGAGCATGGCATCGTGTTGCACCACGCGGGCGACAAAGGCAGCGTGTGGGTAGATTTCACCGCCGGCGCGGCGCAGCACCGGCGGCTGCACGGCGGCGGCGAGTTGCTGGCCAAAGCCGTCGGCCGCAGCAAACAGCCCACCGTGTGGGATGCCACCGGCGGGCTTGGCCGCGATAGTTTTGTTTTGGCCGGTTTGGGGCTGAACGTGCACATTTTCGAGCGGCATCCCGCCGTATACTGCCTCTTAGCCGACGGCCTTGCTCGCGCCCTACTCCATCCTGATACCGCCGAAACCGCTTCCCACCTCACCCTGCACCACGCCGATGCCGCCGAATATATGCCGCGCCTGGCCGCCGAAATCGGCCGCCCGCAAGTGGTGTATCTCGATCCGATGTACCCCGAACGGCGCAAATCGGCAGCGGTAAAAAAAGAAATGGCGTTTTTCCACGAGCTGGTCGGCACCGCGCAAAACGACACCGCCCTGCTCGATGCCGCCCTCGCCACAGCCACCGCCCGTGTGGTGGTCAAACGCCCGCGGCTGGGCGATTTTCTGTGCGGCCGCAAGCCAGATTACCAATACACGGGAAAATCAACCCGGTTTGATGTGTATAACGGCCATGCTGATTAAGCCAACCTAATAAAAAGGCTACCTGAAAACTAAACACTGCGTTTTCAGGTAGCCTCACAGCATAGCCGGCAATCTTTCAGCTAACCTTCCACAAAGGCTAGCTGAAAACAAAACTCCAACAAACCAAAACCTCCCGCCACCCCATTTGGGCAGCAGGAGGTTTCGTTTTTCATCCCGCCTTAACGCTGCTGGTTTTGCAGCAAGGCAGCTCGTTCTTTAAATGCTTCGTTTTCCTGCGGGGTCAAGATCCACATTTCCACAATATTGCCCGCCCCGTTGCGGCGCAGAGCCACGATACGGCCGGTGTAGTTTTGCAGCTGGCCGTGGGTAATGAAGCGGTTGTTCTCGTCTTTAATGCGCACGCCCTGCACCATATCCACAGTCTTCGCGCCATCGTCCAGCCAGCCCAAAGTCAGGGTACGCAGCCAGGAAAAGCCGTCTGTAGTGAGCGTAACCTGCGGAAAAGAAGCAGATTTCAGCACGGCCACTTCCATACTGTCGATGGGGAAGCGGTACGCCCAAGCGGTGCTGCTCAAGGCCAACAGCAAAGCCAGCAAATATTTTTTCATGTTTCGTCTGCCTGTGTGATTAATCGGATTAAAACGCTGCCATTATAATATGTTGGTACCCGCTCGGCTACTTGCACGCCGCCGGGATGCTGCGCCAAACGCGCGAAAGCGTGGTGCCGTTGGCATACAGTTTAATCTCCGAGCTTCTCACGCCGCGTTGGCGCACATCCATCACCACGCCATCTTTATTCGTGAAAGGGTTGTGCAGCGCCACAGTGTAGGCTGAATTGGTGTAACTACGCACTTGGATAAAGTTTTCCGGCAAACGCAAACGGGTTTGCAGCTGTTGTTGCAGGCATTGCGCCGCTTCGCCCGGCGCTTTGTTGCTCTGCACTTCCACCTCCGGCCTGCCGCGCGTGGGCTGGCTGCGGAAGCCGTAGGCCATGCGCGAACTGCCGATTTTCACATCGTCATCATAATTGATATTCGACTGCTGCCGACGGATACCCGCCGCTTCCGGCGAAACGCAACCGGCCAGCACCAACAGTGGCAACAGCCACAATAAATTAGAATATTTCAACTTTTTTCTCCTACAGCCAGCCAAACCTGATTGAGCCCGGCTGATTTGGAACAGAATTCGGAATGCCCGTGCGGTATCCACAAAGCTGGGCATGATAGCAGCGGAACAAGCAATTTCGAAACCGTTTAACCCGGCTTTACTCCAACATACTGTCTGTAATATTATTTTTACAGTTTTCAAACTAGCTATTCCTGTTTATCCAGGCTACCTGAAAACGCCAATCCCGCCGCCATCCGGCACTTGACAGCCTACTCTACTCCATTTACACTCCCTACCCATGAATACGCAAAACCTCTCTTTCGCCCCGTTTTATTGGTACCGCCCAGCCGAGCGGTATCTTTTGCTGCGCGCCTGATTTGCGCCACACCAGCCGAAAGAAAAGCTACCGCCCGGAAACCCCGAGCGGTTTTTTATTTACTCCGGCAAGGCCGCTCACCCACGGAATCCCTCCCATGAACCGCCAAGCCGAACAGGAACATAAAATGTCTGCCCTAGCCCGCCAACTCCGCCAGCTTCCCCCCGCCCAGCCCCGCACCGAGCTGCAGCGCTGGTATTTGGCCGTAGACGGCAACCAGCATCGTGCCGATTTGCAGGCCGATACGCCGCAGCAGCAAGATTTCATGCTGTGCGAAGCCCTGCTGCCGCAAATCCGCTCCCTGGCCTGCCTGATTGCTGCCGAGCGGCACAATTTCAAGCAGCACAGCCCGGAAGTATTCACCGAAGAAGCAGATTGGTTTGCCGCCCGTATTTTGGTATTGGGTGTGCGCGTGTTTCATTTAGACATCACGCTGATTCCGATGCTGCAAACCGCCAACCGCCGCGCTGCCGAATACGCCCGCAAACGCGGATTGCCCTTCACCCCCGCTCAAATGCGCATGAGCCTGCACGCCTCGCGCCCCAACGGCGGGCTGATTTTGGAAAACGCCTGCTTTGCCGATGCGGATTTGGGTATAATCGGCAATTCGCTGCAACTGAGCCACAGCCTGCCCAATCTGATAACCGGTTGAACGCAGACTGGCGGCTACGGGCACACAAAACACACCGTCTGATAAAAAGGCTACCTGAAACGAAGTTTGCCCAAGCAAACCGAGTTTCTGCGAAGCGAACAACAAAGCCGCCGGCAAACCCAACCCACCATGCTCGTTTTCAACCCCGAATACATCGACCGCCCGCCCGAACGCCTGCCGCGTTTGGGCGTTCTATTGCTGCTGCTATGGATTACCCTGCCGCTGGCCTTCGCCCTACCTGTAGGCGTCATTGTCGTATTCGGCGTGCTGTGGCTGATCCAGCTCGGGCTCACGCTGATCGGCAGCCGCGGCCTGCCCGCTTGGGCCACCGCCATCGGCGGCCTGGCTGTGTTTGGCTTCGTGTTTTCGCAGTTGGGCACCTTTCTCGGCAGTGAAGGCGGCAGCGCACTGCTTCTGCTGCTGGTGCTGCTCAAGACCTATGAAAGCCGCGTGTTACGCGATTGGCATATGCTGCTTACCGCCATGGTGTTCCTGATGGGTGCCACCGTGCTGCTCAACCAAGGCATGTTCATCGGTCTGTGGCTGTTGGCCGGCCTGTTCGGCACCGCCACCTGCATCGCCCTCTTCAATATGCCGCTGCGCCTGGCCGCCCGCCACGCCGCTACCGCCCTGCTGCTCACCCTGCCGCTGGCCGCCGTATTATTTATCGCCGTGCCGCGCATGAGCGAACCGCTGTGGCGCATTCCGCAGCCGCCCAAGCCGGGCCAAGCCCAAACCGGTCTGTCCGATACCATGCAGCCGGGCAGCATCAGCAATTTGGTGCAAAGCAACGAGCTGGCTTTCAACGCTACTTTCGACGGGGGCTACACCCCCAATCCGGCCGACCTCTATTGGCGCGCCATCACCATGAGCCAGTTTGATGGTGAGCAATGGCGTGCTGATGATGACGAACTGCCCACCCGCGCCGACACTGCCTACACGCAAACCATCGTTTCCTACAGCATCATTATGCGCGACGAGCAAGGCCGCATTCCTGCGCTGGACTACCCCATCATCAACTTCAACGCTGACAACGCCCGCAGCAAAATGCGTTTTGCCGAAGGCCACACCATCCGCGTGCGCAGCCACGACGGCCTGCGCCGTTTCGTGCTTCGTGCCGCCATCGGCAACAGGCTACCTGAAAAACTCTCCCCCTCGCGCCAACACCAGCTGAGCCGCCTGCCCGGCTACAGCAACCAACGTATCCGCTCACTCGCCCGCCAGCTGCGCAGCCAATCCGCCAACACCGCCGATTTCGTCGACCGTACCCTGGCCTACTACCGCAACCAATCCTTCGCCTACACCCTCAACCCCCCGCTCGACCGCAGCCCCGACCGCATCGACAACTTCGTGTTCGACAACCGTCGCGGCTTCTGCGAACACTATGCCGAAAGCTTTGTGGCCATCATGCGCGCCGCCGGCGTGCCCGCCCGCGTGGTTACCGGCTATCAGGGCGGAGAATACAACCCCGACGGCGGTTTCTGGCAGGTGCGCGGCAAAGATGCCCACGCCTGGGCCGAAGTGTGGCTGCCCGAAGAAGAAGCCTGGCTGCGCGTCGATCCCACCGCCGCCGTGAGCAGCAACCGCATCGAACAAGGCCTCTCCTCCGTGCTGGAGGTTGGCGAACAAGAGCTGGTGGCCGGCAGCGGCAATTGGCAATGGTGGAGCAAACTCAGCGCCGAGGGCCAGTTTTACTGGCAGCAATGGGTGGTGAACTACGACAGCAGCTCGCAGCAAAGCCTGTTCCGCAGCTTAGGCTTGGGCGGCTTCAACCTATTGAGCCTGCTCGTATTCCTGCTGATTGGCGGCACTTTGGCCGTGATTCCGCTGTGGTTGTGGTGGCGGCGCAGCAGCCGGCGTTATGCCAACTTGTTGGAAGAAGGCTTCGCCCGCATCAAAGAACGCCTGCTCGACGTGGAAGGCATCGACCCTGCCGCCCTCGGTCCCGCCGAAACCGCCGACATCCTGCGTGAGCAGGAATGCCTCAGCCCCGAGCTGGAAAGCCTGCTGGCACAATACGAGCGCTGGAACTACGCCGATGACGGCCTGCCCCCGAAAGCCGCGCAAAAACGCTGGTACCGCCAGTGCTGCCGCGCCGTGCGCAAGGTTAAGCTGTAACACACCGCGCCTTTACCTAGCCGAACTCAGATTAACGTTCCTTTTTCCATTTAGCTGTTATCTTTCAGGTAGCCATTATCAGAGCAAGCTAAATCCGGATAAAGGCTACCTGAAAATTCATTTGCAACACCCAAAAAGGATAAATCCATGAAACGTTTCTTCCCCCTGATGGCCGCCCTCGGCCTGGCCGCCTGCGCCGGCAGCCAAACCCCTGCTGCCGCCGAGCCGGCTGATGCCTCTATGCCCGCCGTCGGTATGGCCAACCCCGCCAGCGTGTACTGCGTACAGCAAGGCGGTAAGTCTGAAATCCGCAAAAACCAAGACGGCAGCGAATATGGCATGTGCATCCTGCCAGACGGCAAAGAAGTGGAAGAATGGGCATACTACCGCGCCAACAATGGCGGCAATGGCAAATAAACCCTGCCCGGACAAACAGGCAGGCTACCTGAAATCCAATTTTCAGGTAGCCTGTTTGCTTTTTCCTGTCGCCAAGAATAGCGTTGATAATGCTAAAATACCGCCCTTAGCAACAACATGCCGCACCGCGCATCCGTGCGCCCGAACAACCCCATCAAAGCATTCCACATGGCCTACCAAGTTCTCGCCCGCAAGTGGCGCCCCAAAACCTTTGCCGATTTAGTCGGGCAGGAACACGTTGTCAAAGCCCTGCAAAACGCCCTGGGCAAAGGCCGCCTGCACCACGCCTACCTGCTCACCGGCACCCGCGGCGTGGGCAAAACCACCATCGCCCGCATCCTTGCCAAAAGCCTCAACTGCGAAACCCCGCACGAAGGCGAGCCTTGCGGACAATGCCAAAGCTGCCGCGATATCGACGCCGGTCGCTTCGTGGATCTGCTCGAAATCGACGCCGCGTCCAACACTGGCATCGACAACATCCGCGAAGTGCTGGAAAACGCCCAATACGCGCCCACCGCCGGCAAATACAAAGTCTATATCATCGACGAAGTGCACATGCTCTCCAAATCCGCGTTCAACGCCATGCTCAAAACGCTGGAAGAGCCGCCCGAACACGTCAAATTCATCCTCGCCACCACCGACCCGCACAAAGTACCCGTTACCGTGCTCAGCCGCTGCCTGCAATTCGTGCTGCGCAACATGACCGCCCAACAGGTATCGCAGCACCTTGCGCACGTTCTGACCAGCGAACAAATCCCCTACGAAGCCCCCGCCCTTGCCCTGCTCGGCCGCGCCGCCGCAGGATCCATGCGCGACGCACTCAGCCTGCTCGACCAAGCCATCGCCATGGGTTCGGGCAGCGTAACCGAAGCCGACGTGCGCCAAATGATCGGCGCCGTCGACCAACGCTACCTTTACTCCCTGCTGCAAGCCGCCGCCAACCAAGACGGCGCCGCCCTGCTCGCCACCGCGCAGGAAATGGCTGGCCGCGCCATCGGTTTCGACAGCGCCTTGAGCGAGCTCGCCCTCCTGTTGCAAAAACTCGCCCTCATCAAAACCATCCCCGCCGCCGTGCCCGCCGACGACCCCGAACGCGATACCCTGCAACAGCTCGCCGGCCAACTGGGCGACGAACAAATCCAGCTGTATTACCAATGCGTTATCCACGGCAAACAAGACCTGCCGCTCGCGCCCGACGAATACGCCGGCTTCGTGATGACCCTGCTGCGCCTGCTCGCCTTTGCCCCCCTGGCTGCAGCCGAACTGCCCGAAGGCAGCCAAATCAGCGGCAGCGAACTGCACGATCCCGCCCCAAAGCCCCGTCCGGCTGCCACACCGCAGCCGGATAAGGCCCACAGGCTAACTGAAAACCATGCAGCAGAAACCCCACCCGCCCAAGCCGAACCAAGGCTACCTGAAAGCGAACATAGCGCGCTTCTGCGCAGCAACAACGAGCAACGCGAGTTCCCGCACAGCCCAAATGAATACGACCGTTTTTCAGGTAGCCCAGACGACAACGGCAGGCTTTCGCACAACGAACCCCTGACGCAAGAAACTGCCCCCGCTGCTCGACATACCGAAAGGCTACCTGAAAATATTTCAGGTAGCCCAAACGGTCAGCACGGGCTTTCGCCAAACCCAAACGAATCCGGCAGCCCGGCACCCGCTTCAGCCGAACCCAGCCGCCCCTATCCTAGCGAGCCGCAACCTGCCGTGTCGGAAGCCATCCCCGCCGCCTTCGAAAGCAGCCCGCCGTGGGATGATGCCCCACCCGCCGGTTTAGAAACCGCGTTGTCGGGCGGCGCATTAAGCCAAAGGCTACCTGAAAACGAACAAGGCGAGCTTCCACACAGCCAAAACGGGCAAAACGAACCATTTCCCGCCCAATCAGCCGCTGCTGAAACCCCAGAAAGCACTGACACCGCAGCCCTGCCCCTGCCCGATGCCGATACCTGGCCGCAGATCGTCGCCGCCATCGCCCCCAAAATCGGTGCCGCCCAAATGAGCGCCCAGCACACCGCCTGCCTCGGCTACGACCCGCAGCAACACCTGCTCACCCTTGCCGTGGCCGAAGCCGGGCAAGTCAGCATCAGCCGCGAACACATCCAGCGCATCGAGCAGCACCTGGCTGCCGCCTACGGCCATCCCGTCAGCATCCGCACCATCGATTGGCCGGCCGGCGGCAAAGTCGCCGAAACCCCCGCTATGCGCCAACAACGCCTGCGCCAAGCCGCCCGCGATCAAGCACAAAGCCTGCTGGAACAAGACCCTGCCGCGCAAGATATCCTCAATCTATTCGGCGCCTGCTGGCTACCTGAAAGCCTTGTATTGCAGGAAAACGGCCAAACCTAAGGCCGTTCCCGCACTTTTTTATTCCCACCCACTCTTTAAATAGGAGCACACTCATGTTCAACAAAGCCGGCCTCGGCAACCTGATGCAACAGGCACAAAAAATGCAGGAAGAAATGAAACAGGCACAGGCCGAACTGGCCAACATCACCGTGGAAGGTGAAGCCGGCGGCGGCATGGTGAAAATCACCCTCAGCTGCCACCACGCCGTTAAACGCGTGCACATCGACGACAGCCTCGCCGCCGATGTCGCTTCCGACAAAGAAATGCTGGAAGACCTGATTGCCGCCGCCTTCAACGATGCTACCCGCAAAGTAGAAGCCGCTGCTCAACAGCATATATCGCAATTCACCCAAGGCCTCAGCCTACCCCCCGGCATGGACAACTTCTTCAAGTAATCCGCGCACAAAACACCGGCTGCCAGAACTCATCAGGCAGCCGGTTTATTTGGCTTGCATCGGTTTTCAGGTAGCCTCCATATCACCTTGGGGCTACCTGAAAAGGTTTTTAGCTGTTCCAATAGAAACTACATGTAATCAAACTCATCTCACCATGTTGCTGTATTGCCTGCAACTCTCACCAGCTTGTATGTAAAACTGTTGATGTGGCTACCAATCAGATCCACCCACTCAAACAAAAAGCCGTCCCACAAACGGGACGGCTCAACAATCATCACAACAGATTAAGTCCGCTCAAACACGGCACCCTTTTCTTCCACCACGCTCTCAGGTGGTAGGCCGCGCAGCTCGCCCATCTTGGCCGCAATTTGCGCTTGGGCGGCCGAGCACAGCTCCTGCCGAGTTTTACCTTCCGGTGAAATTGGTTCCAGAAAATACAGCACGCCTTCGCTGCGCTTTTGCGGCAGGATGCGGCAAAACGACTCCCACAGGCTGATTTCGCCGCAATAGGCCATATCCGTGTTCGGGCTGCCGTCTTCGTTCGGGTAGTACACCAGCACCGGCCACACCGGATATTGGCCAATGATGGCGGTATCAAACAACCCGCTCTTAAACGGCTTGATGCCCCGCCCATCGGTGCTGGTTCCTTCAGGGAACACCACTGCGTAATCCTTTTCCGCCAAAATCTGCAACAACACATCCATCACCTGCTGTGACGATTGGCGGTTGCCGCGTTTGATAAACACCGTGTCCACCCGAGCCACCAGCCAGCCGATTACCGGCCAATCGCGCACCTCCTGCTTAGCCACAAAGCGCACAGCCTGCACAGAGTTGATGAGGAAAATATCCAGCCAGGAAATATGGTTACCCACCATAAACTGACCGCCTTCGGCGAAAAAACGCTCCGCACCATGTACGGTCAGCTTGGTACCGAACACTTTCATACATTGGCGCGACCAGCGTTGAATCCGCCATTGACGTTTGGCCTTATCTTCACGGCCGAAAAACAAGGCTACCTGAAGGCAGCCCCACAACAAAATGGCAGCCACCCCAAATAGCCTGACAATCAGTCTGAGCCTACGCATCAGCTAACCTTGTCTTCTGATTTATTTAACAAAATGTTTGGCGTAACGTGGATGGATATTGGCCATCGGCATCATCACCAGCATATCGGCACTGCCGAAATCCTTATCCCAATGCGGCTCGCCGCAAATCCATACGCCGGCGCGCAGATAGCCCTTCATCAGAGGCGGCGCTTCCACTTCTAAATCCTGCCGCAGTTCATTCAACGGCAGCGGCACTTTCGGGAATACGCGGTATTCCTCGGGCGAGTAATAGGTTTGTTTAAGCTGGTTAAACAGGCTGGCGGCATAGTGTCCGCCGTCGTCCACATGCACGCTACCACAGCCGATCATGTATTCCAGACCATGTGCTTGCATGAAACTGATCAAACCCATCCACAGCAGCGAAATCGTGCCACCAGTACGGTAGTCTTTGTGTACACAGGCGCGCCCCAGCTCCACAGTTTTGGGCAGGATATGGCGAATGCGGGAGAGGTCGAATTCCGAATCGGAATACCAACCACCGGCGGCTTGGGCCGCTTCTTCGGTAATCAGGCGGTAGGTACCGATGATGCGGCCGCTGTTTTTGTCGCGCACGATCAGGTGGCGACAGAATTCATCATAACGGTCGATATCGCGGCCGTCTTCAGCGTGTATGCCGGCGCCCATCTCGCGGCCAAAAATGTCGAAACGCAAGCGTTGCGCTTCTTCCACGGCATCTGCTTCGCGGGTTACGCTCACTTCAAGATTGCCACTGTCTACCAGCAGCCATTCTTGGTTTTTTATTTGTTGCATGGGTTACTCCGGAAAAACGTGCCATTTCGCACAGGCTGAACTGTAAAGCCACATGGCGCAAGTAGCAAGTAAATTGTTTGCCCATACGGCGGAAATGGCGGATTTTAACGAGGGTTTTGTTCAATTAGGGAAAATAGCACACCGTAGATTATTAAAGAATATCGCCGACCAAGTGTTTGGCTTAGGTTGCAGCTACACCTTCAGGTAGCCCTTCAATCCATACCCAACAGGCTACCTGAAAGTCTGCCTGAGCAATCGACAATTTTCAGGTAGCCTCTTACATTCGCCGTAAAAACTGTGGCGGCACTTCCTTAATCAACCACACTTTATTGGCTGTTAAATAAAATACAAAACCCTTCTGCCGCATCAGCTCGGCCTGCACTTCCAACACCAACGGCTTGCCGTGGCGGCTACCCACCGATACAGCCGTTTTCACATCGCCCGACAAGTGCACATAATGCCGGCTACCCGGCAGCAAGCCTTGCTGTTCAATAGCCTCAGCAAAACGCTGCGCCGTGCCGTGATACAGGATTTCCGGCGGCTCAGTTTCGGTGTAGGCAATATCCACTTGTGCCGTGGAATGCCCTTGCTCGGCACGGATTTTGCGGCCATCAGCAGACAGGGAGAACCGTTTTTTATTATTGGTGGCCACCACTTCATGTAATAGCTTCAGGCTGATGTTGCGCCCATGTGCCGCCGCTTGAGCTAATAGCTCATCCACATCTGCCCAGCCTTCGCCATCCAGCGTCAAACCGATGGCTTCGGGGTGGTGGCGCAGGATATAGCTAAGAAATTTGCTCACGCTGGTGTTAGGTTTATCCATGACATTGCCTTTAAATCTAGTGTTTAGCTACATTTAAAGCATTTCACTACGATTGAAAACAAGAAATATTAAATGAGCCTGACCGCATTTATCAAACTATGCCGGCTTTGATGACGCGTATGTTCCTGCCAATTAAGGCTACCTAAAAACAAAATTATTAAAGCAATTAAATTATTAAAACAGCGCATTAAATGCAAAAACCGTCTAACGCGCATGCTCTATGCACTCTGCCTGCAAAATGTTGCATCCAGCAGCACATCCGCCAAGTTCATCGCGATAAAACTTGAACCGGAAATGCTTTCTATGGTATAAAGCAAGTTTCGTTTCTATCTAATATTTTTTGAAGTTTGGAGAATTAACCATGGCACGAGTTTGCAAAGTAACCGGGAAGCGGCCGATGTCCGGTAACAACGTATCGCACGCCAACAACAAAACCAAGCGCCGTTTTTTGCCGAACCTGCAATCGCGCCGTTTTTGGGTTGAGAGCGAAAACCGCTGGGTACGTTTGCGCGTTTCCAATGCGGCTTTGCGTTTGATCGACAAAGTTGGCATTGATGCCGTTCTAGCTGATCTGCGCGCACGCGGCGAAGCCTAATCACATTATTTAAGGAATCAGAGTCATGCGCGATAAAATCAAGCTGGAATCCAGCGCCGGCACCGGCCATTTCTACACCACCACCAAAAACAAGCGGACTACTCCCGGCAAATTCGAAATCAAAAAATTCGATCCGGTTGCCCGCAAGCACGTGGTTTACAAAGAAACCAAGCTGAAATAATCTTCAGCCACACTTTCTACTCAGACTGCATTTTCTGCTTGGCAGAGAATGCAGTTTTCTATATCTGCCGTACTAAGGGCGCATCTGCCGTTAAATAGGGCAAATGCGCGTAATACCAATGCCCTGCCCGGCAAAGAGCCTGTATACTGTGCGCCGCTTTTTGGCAAATCTCATGCTTAGCCAAGCTTGCATATTTATATGTCACGCTACCGTATCAAATGCACAACTGAAGCATATTTTGCAAACAAAGCGAACCCATGCGCTGCATGAAGTGATTTTTAGCCGGATAAAGGCTACCTGAAACCCCGCCAATCCCACGATTGCAGACTGCGGAGCCCATTCTACTATGCTTTCCTTAGAAACCTGGATCGGCCTGCGCTATATGCGCGCCAAAAAACGCAACGGGTTGATGTCTGTAATCAGCATCATCTCGATTTTCGGCATTGCCACCGGCGTAACCGCGCTGATTGTGGTGCTTTCCGTGATGAACGGTTTTCAAAAAGAGATTCGCGGCCAACTGCTGCAAGTTACCCCGCATATGCAGATGAGCTATTTGCAAGCCGATCCAGGCGACACTTGGCAAGGCCTAGCCAAAATCGCTCAAGCCAATCCGCGCGTGCTGGGTGTAGCACCTTATGTGAGCGGGCAGGCGCTGCTGGCTAATTCCGGCGAAGTGCAGGGCGTACAAGTGAAGGGGATCGACCCGGCTGAAGAACCGAAAGTGTCGGAATACGGCGACAAGCTGCCCAATGAGCTGTATCAGCAGCTCAAACCCGGCCAGTTTGAAATGATTTTAGGCAAAGATATTGCCGACCGCTTAGGCGTGCAGCCGGGCGAAAAAGTTACTCTGATTTCGCCCGAAGGCAACGTTACACCGGTGGGCATGGTGCCGCGCATGAAGCAATTCACTGTGGCTTCCACCGTCTCCACCGGCATTTTTGCTGTAGATAACAGCTTGTCTATCATCCATATTGAAGACGCCAAAACCCTGTATCGCGCCGGTGATGGCGATGTTAGCATCCAGCTGCGCCTTTCGCAGCCGGAAACCGCCCCCGACGTGACCGCCACCATTGTGCCCGCCGAGCAGCGCAACCGCATCGCCGCCTTCGACTGGACCTACCAAAACCGCGACTACTTCCAAGCCGTGGAAGTGGAGAAAAAGATGATGTTCGTCATCATGTTCTTCATCAGCCTTGTCGCCTCCATCAACCTGATTTCCACCCTCATCATGACCGTAACCGAAAAGCAGGCAGCCATTGCCATTTTGCGCACCCTCGGCCTGCCTCCGCGCGGTATTATGAAGATTTTCCTGGTACAGGGTACGCTTTTGGGCGTGGTCGGTACCGCTATCGGCGTAGTGCTGGGCGTAACCGTAGCGCTGAACGTGGGCGCTATCGTTTCCGCCATCGAGCAAATGGCCGGCCGCAAACTGGTTACTTCCGCCATCTATTTCATCGATTACATGCCCTCGCAAGTGAAGCTGTCCGACGTGCTGGCGATTGTTGCCATTTCCCTCGGCCTCTCCTTCGTGGCCACCCTGCTGCCCAGCTGGCGCGCATCCAAAACCCAACCCGCAGAGGCCTTGCGCTATGAATAAAGAAGCCGTTATCCAATGCCAAAATGTAGGTAAAACCTACGACGACGGCAGCCTCAAAGTGGAAGTGCTGCGCAATATCGATTTTCAGGTAGCCTCAGGCGAAGGCATCGGCATCATCGGCGCCTCCGGCAGCGGCAAATCCACCCTGCTGCACATTCTCGGCGGGCTGGACAAGCCCACCAGCGGCGAAGTGAAAATCCAAGGCCAGGGCCTAAACAGCCTTTCCCAAGTAGCCATCGGCCAGCTGCGTAATCGGCATCTTGGCTTTGTGTACCAATTCCACCACCTGCTACCCGAGTTTTCCGCACTGGAAAACGTAATGATGCCGCTGTTGGTGGCACGCAAAAGCCGGGCTGAAGCGCAGGCAGCCGCTGCCGAAATTTTAGAAAAAGTCGGCCTGGGCAGCCGCATGACCCACCGCCCCGGAGAACTCTCCGGCGGCGAACGCCAACGTGCCGCCATCGCCCGCGCCCTGGTAACCAAGCCCGACTGCCTGCTGGCCGACGAGCCCACCGGCAACCTCGACCGCAAAAACGCCACCCACGCGCTGGAAATGATGCTGGAGCTCAAACGCGAGCTGGGTACCGCCCTCATCGTGGTTACCCACGACGAGCAGCTGGCCAAACGCTTCGACCGCGTGCTCACTATGGACGACGGCAGTTTGCGAGCTTGAGTTTATCCAACAGCTATCCAAGCCGCCCAGCGCACAACAAAGGCTACCTGAAAGCTCAAACTAGAAAGAGTTTGGCAATTTTCAGGTAGCCTTTGCCCATTTTGGAAAATGACGGCACAAACACTGCCCCGATAGCATTTCAGGTAGCCTGCAAAGCAATGCTCCCTGTCCTAGGATTTCTTTTGCCTATGCCCTATGCTTTAGAACTACGCCGTTCTACCGATAAGTGTACTGCTCCTTCACCGATAAAATAAAAAGTTAATTTAATTTAATCTGTGAAAAGGAAAGGTGAAGAAATGAACTGTTTGGGATTCCGCATGAGTCTGATTGCCTCCATGCTGTTGGGCAGCCATGCCGTAGCGCTTGCCGATGAGGTTGAAGGATCTGCAGTGTTGGAAGATATCCATATTCAGGCGGTGAACCGCAGTACGCGTACCGAAAACCGCGATTCGTTCACCACCTCCGCCATGCGTACCACCACGGGTTTGGCTTTGTCGCCCAAGGAAACGCCTCAGTCAGTCAGTGTCATTACCAAAACCCAGATTGAAGGTCAGGGCATTACCAGTTTGGAAGACGCGCTGAAGGCCACTACGGGGGTTACCGTTGTGCGCGATTCCGACCGCTCGCGCTTCATGTCGCGCGGTTTCTATATCGACCAAATAGAAGAAGACGGCGTTTCTTCCGATGTTTCCAGCTATGTGGGCGAAACCATTCTCAATGCCGAGAGCCAGACCGATTTGTCGGTGTACGACCACATCGAAGTGGTGCGCGGTGCCACCGGTTTGACGCAGGCCAACGGCGAGCCGGGCGGAACCATCAATGCGGTACGCAAACGGCCGACTTCCGTACGGCAGATACAGGGCAGCGTAAGTGCGGGGCGTTTCGCCACTTACCGCAGCGAATTGGATGTTTCCGGCAGCCTAAACAGCAGCCGCACGGTGCGCGGCCGTCTGTCGGGCGCATGGGAAAAGGCTGGCTCTTTCATCGACCACATCAATAGCCGGCAAAACGTGGTGTACGGCGTGCTTGATTTCGATTTGGGTGAAAAGGCAGTGTGGACGGTGGGCAGCCTGTATCAAAACCGCCATGCGGTGCCGGATGTGTACGGACTGCCTGCGGGCAGCGAGGATCATCCGCTGCATCTGCCGCGCAATGCTTATTCCGGTGCGCCGTGGAACAACAGCCGTTTCACCAAATTCAATTTATTTTCGGAGCTGCGGTACGATTTCAACGATAACTGGCGGGCTGTCGGCTTGGTCGATTATCGCCGCGACACGGCATTTCGCGAGTATGCCGCGCTCAGCAGCGGGCCGAGTTGGCAAAACAGCAGCGGCACCATTTGGGGCAGCGGCAACCGCCTTGCCGATAATAAAACCGTGCAATGGACGGCGCAAGGCAAGCTGACCGGCCGCTTTGAGGCTTTAGGGCGGCAGCACGACGTGTTTGCCACATACAGCTACAACAAACGGCGTACCGATTCCGAAACCATGCAGCATTGGAATTTGTGGGCAGACCCGTCCGACTCTTGGAACCAGTTTTGCGCATCGCGCGGCTGGCCGAACTGGTGCGACCCTAACTTGAGCCGCGATTTCCCGCTGGAGCCGTTTGACGGTTCCGTTATCCCGCGCCCCGATTGGAGCAAACTGGCCGATCTGGATTACCGCTTCAATCCCATCCACCGACATACCGATGAGCATACCCGTTCCCATGCCGTCAGTGCCGGCATCCGCTTTAATCCGACCGACAAACTGCACCTGCTGGCTGGTTTCCGCTACACCCGTTGGCGTTATCGGCAAAACACCGATGACATTATCGACCCTGCCAACCCCGTCTCATTGGAAACACTGACCCGCCGCATCAACCGCAACCGCTTTGTGCCTTATCTGGGCATTACATGGGATGTAACGCCGCATCACAGCCTGTATGCCAGCTACACCTCGATTTTCAAACCGCAGCTCGAATATAAAGATGCCAGTGGCAATGATTTACCGCCCGTTATCGGCACCAACTACGAAATTGGCTGGAAATCCGCTTGGAACAACAATCGCTTGAACACCGCCGTCGCCTTGTTCCAAATCGACCAGAAAAACCGCGCCGTTTATGGCGGTGACGACGGCATGGGCAACGGCTACTATATCAACACAGGCCGCGTGGTCAGCCGAGGCTTGGATGCGGAAATTTCCGGTAATCTGACCGATAACTGGAAGCTGTTTGCCGGCTACACCTACAACGACAGCAAATACCGCAACGGTGATGAACACAACGAAGACGGGCAAAGATTCAGTCAGCACACGCCGCGCAATATTTTCCGACTTTACACCAACTATCGTTTGCCGGGTGCTGCCAACCGTTGGAGCATAGGTGTGGGTATGAGCACGCAAAGCCGTACCGGCAACCTGTATAACCAGCCTAATCTCAAGCAGGGCGGCTACACCTTGTGGCATGCCGATGTGCAATACGCGCCGACCGACCGAATCCGTTTGAGCTTGATAGGCAACAATCTTTCGGACAAGCGTTATTTTGAAAACAATGCCAACCGCAGCAACGGTGCCGATAACTTTTACGGCATGCCGCGCAATATCATGTTCAAATTGAACTGGCGGCTGTAATCCCCTTAAGCGGCAATCGGCAGGAGCAGGCCGGATGACAAAATCCTACCTGTACCTGCCGATTTTTTGTTTTCAGACGGCCTTCTACAAAAAGGCCGTCTGAAAACGGCCGGTGATTACTTATCCAACCGTTTCAATTGCTTGGCAACATATTTGTTGCCTGCCTCGGCGGCACAGTGGTAGTAGTGGACGGCTTTTTTCAGACGGCCTGCGTCTTCATAGAGAACGCCGAGATTGGATAAGGCATGGATGCTGCCCGCGCGGGCGGCGAGTTTGTACCATTTTTTCGCCAAGCTTTTGCTGCGGCGTACGCCTTTGCCATTGTAGTAGAGGAAGCCTAGGTTGTTGCAGGCGGTGGCATCCGCCTGCAGGGCGGCGCGGATGTACCATTTGCGGGCTTTGGCATGGTTTTTGTGTAGGCCTAGGCCTTTTTCATATAGGTAGCCGAGGGCGCGTTGGGCATCGGCGTGGCCGTTTTTGGCGGCGCGGTGGTAGAGCCGGTAGGCCGTCTGAACGTCTTTTTTGCCGCCGAGGCCTTTTTCATATAGATAACCGAGGCGGTAGGCGGCATCGGGGGCGTCACTGCTGCGTTGGGCGGCGGCGCGGGCGTACCACTTGCGGGCGCGGCGGTAGTCGGTTTTTTCGGCAAATTCGTATAGGCAGCCGAGTGCTTCCTGTGCTTCGGCGTGGCCGTTTTTGGCGGCACGGCGGTAATATTTTTCGGCTTTTGCGGGGTTTGGCTTGACGCCGTAGCCGTACTGGCGGGCGCGACCGAGGCCGAACCAGCCGTCGGGACAGCCTTTTCTGGCAAGTTGGCGGTAGGTGCGGTAGGCGGCGCGGGCTTCGGCAGGATCGGCGGTTAAGGAGGCATAAAAGAGGTATTCGAGCAGGGCGGCGCGGTAGAGGGATTTAGGTTTCATGGTTTCTGCCTTTCTGGGGAGAGTCAGACGGCCTCTGTGTAGAACCGTTTACAAAATGTATTTGGTTTGTAGTGCGCTTTTTGAATGCTTTTCCAGGAAGTTTTCCCGATAGCGGCTGAGTGTGCCGCGGTTGATGGCGGAGTATTGCTCGCCGGCTGTGCCGTCGTTTTCCCATTGGCAAATCGGGCAAACAGCGTAATCTGTTGGAGGACTGAGGGAATAAAACGAGCAGTAGGGGCAAGGGGATAAGGTTTGTTTTTCGTTGCCGCTTACTTGAAATTCGTTTTGAGTATAACGTTTTAATTCTGCAGCCAGGTATTTGTTGTTGAAGATTTGATATTGGTATGCCAAACCGATAAGGACGATGGGGCGGAAAAAATCTGTGTATTCGGTTAGGCTTTCGGCTTCATGGCTGGCGAGAAAGGATTTTAATTCGTGAGCGAGGTCAAAATCTTCAAACGAATACCAATAATCCAAAACCAGATTGAGCTTTTGTTCGCCAGAGAGTTGGCCGATTTTGTGTTCGGCCAGTTGGCGCATGGCTTGTTCGCGGTCTATTACCATGTGGTCAATCGCTTTGAGGTGTTTGATACTAGACAAATAGCAGATAAGATTATAATTTTGTGGAAAATTGCGTTTTCAGGTAGCCTCAAGCACAGGCTACCTGAAAACGTTTGGAGGGAATTTGTTTTGTTTTGCTTTTACTGAAATACTGCCCTGATGCTGTCCGGTTTTGTGCCTACTTTTTCAGGTAGCCTGCTCGGCCAGTACGGCGGCGATGAGCTCTTGGGCACCGTTATCGGCCAGTTTTTTGGCGACGGCACGGCCGAGGGCGTCGGCGTATTCACGCGGAGCTTGGGCTTCTTCACGCAGGATGACGGAGCCGTCGGGATGGCCGACCAGGCCGTGCAGGGTGAGTAGGCCGTCTTGCTCGGTGCAGTAGGCGGCCAGCGGCACTTGGCAGCTGCCGCCCAGCGCGCGGGCGAGGGCGCGTTCGGCGGTAACGCAGGCGGCGGTTTGGGCGTGATTCAGCGGGGCGAGCAGGGGCAGTAATTCGCTGCGGTGTGTGGCGATTTCGATGCCGAGCGCGCCTTGGCCGGCGGCGGGCAGGCTGTCGGCGGGGGAGAGGGTGTGGCGGATGCGCTGCGTGAGGCCGAGACGCTTGAGGCCGGCTTCGGCCAGGATGATGGCGGCGTAGTCGCCACGGTCGAGTTTGGCAAGGCGGGTTTGCACGTTGCCGCGCAAAGGGGCTACCTGAAGCTGTGGAAAACGGGCGCGCAGCTGGGCTTCGCGGCGCAGGCTGGACGTGCCGACAATGGCGCCGGCGGGCAGGTCTTCAAGCCGCTGGTAGTCGTTGGAAACGAAGGCATCAAACGGGCTTTCGCGCTCACAGATGGCGGCCAAGGCAAAGCCTTCGGGCAATACCATTGGCACGTCTTTAATAGAGTGTACGGCAAGGTCGGCGCGGCCGTCGGACAGGGCTTGTTCGAGCTCTTTCACAAACAGGCCTTTGCCGCCGATTTTGGAGAGGGTTTTATCGAGAATACGGTCGCCTTGGGTGGTGAGGCCGAGGATGGATACTTCGCAGCCGGGATAGAGCGCACGCAGGCGGGATTGGATGTGTTCGGCCTGCCACATGGCGAGGGCGCTTTCGCGGCTGGCGATAACGAGTTTTTGCGGGGTCATTTCAATTAGGAAAACAGGATGACAAACGTTGGGCAGTCTATCATGAAATGGCGGCGTGTTTGTGGGCGTTTTGCACTGTCCGCTATATAATCCGGCTATTGTGCAACCACTTCAGGCTACCTGAAAAATGAAACGCCATTCCCTACTGATTCCGCTGTCGCAAGACCACCACCACTCGCTGGCCATGTGTGCCCGCATCCTGCGCGATCCTGCCGCCGATCACCGTGCCGATTTTGCCAAGCAGAAAGATGATTTGCTGGCGCATTTTGCCGAGGAGGAAACGCTGTTTGCGCCATGGTGGGATAAATTGGCACAGCCGGCCATGCAACGGCGTTTTGAGGAAGAACATGCGCTGTTGCGCCAAATGCTGGCTGCGCCGCAGTTCAATAATCCAGATTGGATGAAGGCTTTTGCCGAAACCCTGCGCGGCCACGCGCGTTTTGAAGAGCGCGAACTGTTTCAGGCGTTTCAGGAAATCTTAGGTGAAGAGGGAGAGGCTACCTGAAAATATTGTTTGATGTGCCCAGCAGGGTTTCAGGTAGCCTTGTGATCAGCTAAATCATCTAGAAAAACAAGGGCAAACAGTCGATATAGCTGTTTGCCCTTTATTGTGCACCAATATGCGCCTAGGCTGCCGGTTGGTCGTGCAGAGTGGCTGCGTAGAAGGTGTTTTCCAGCAGGGTGGCGATGGTCATCGGGCCTACGCCGCCGGGGACAGGAGTAATCATGGAAGCGCGTTCTTTGGCGGCTTCAAAATCCACATCACCACAGAGCGTACCGTCTTCCAACCGGTTGATGCCCACATCCACCACCACGGCGCCGGGTTTAATCCAGCTGCCATGAATCAATTTAGGCTTACCCACGCCCACTACTACTACATCGGCTTCAGAAACTTCATGCTCCAAGTTTACGGTGAAGCGGTGGCATACGGTAACCGTGGCACCGGCCAGCAGCATTTCCAGTGCCTGCGGGCGACCGACAATATTGGATGCACCCACAATCACCACTTTTTTACCGCGCAGCTCCACGCCGTAAGTCTCCAATAAGGTCATCACGCCCTTAGGTGTGCATGGGCGTATCAGCGGCATTTTCACGGCCAAGCGGCCAACGTTGTAAGGATGGAAGCCATCCACGTCTTTATCCGGCTGGATGCGCTCGATAACTGATTGGCTGTTAATGTGTGCCGGCAAAGGCAGCTGCACCAAAATACCGTCCACATCAGGGGCGGCATTGAGTTCGTCAATCAGTTGCAGCAGCTCTTCTTCGATAGTGGACGCTGCCAATTCGTAGGAACGGGAGTCGAAACTAGCCTTTTCACAGGCAATTTTTTTGTTGTTCACATACACAACACTGGCAGGATCACTACCAACCAGCAAAACAGCCAAACACGGGGGGCGCAAGCCTTGTTTGCGCCGCTCGGCCACTTTGTCGGCAAGTTTCAGCAGACGTTCGTTAGCAACGGCTTTACCATCGAGAATCTGGGCTGTCATAGGCTGTTCCTTTTCTATCGGGTTGGGTGGAGAAGTAAACTGGACGGGCTGGATGGCTGCCTCGGGTAAAAATTAAATCATGTATTAATCTATTGATAAAAAAATAAAAACACTTTACGCGGCAACATATGCTACAGCCGGCTATTTTGCTGAGATTTCAACGATTGTTGGCTTGGCAATTATAGCATGTTGTTCATAACACTTTTAGGCTGGAAGAGACGTTGGCCATGTAAACTTCTTATGCATATATGTACTGATGTTGCGTAAGCATATCTTCAATTAACATACTGTTATTTAGCATGAAACCATACAACAAATCAAAACTGATATTTAATTTTGCATTACTTGCTTGACAGGGTAAAAGCAGTATGAGTAGAATTCGCTTTTCTTATCGGGGCGTAGCGCAGTCTGGTTAGCGCATCTGCTTTGGGAGCAGAGGGTCGTGAGTTCGAATCCCACCGCCCCGACCAAAGTTCTCCGAAAAATTGTGAACGACAGGATAGGTAGAGCGCCCGTAGCTCAACCGGATAGAGCACCCGCCTTCTAAGCGGGCGGTTACAGGTTCGAGTCCTGTCGGGCGCGCCAAAAGTTTTATGGTGGCTGTAGCTCAGTTGGTAGAGCCCCGGATTGTGATTCCGGTTGTCGTGGGTTCGAGCCCCATCAGCCACCCCAAATTAAAACCCGTATGCTTTGGCATACGGGTTTTTTATATCCCAAACTCACTTCCAAGTTATTGAATCTTCATTTTTCAGGTAGCCTGTGTTCACTGTGTGAAATATTGCACACATACCAAGCCATAGTCACCACACCCTACTCAGCAAATGCTTGCTTACGCTGTATTTTGCCGATATAATGCCGCGTTTTCCACCCCTTGCCCGCTGTTTCCGCATGACGGCGGGCTGTATTTAGCCATAAGGAGATAACATGCGTCATTACGAGATTGTATTTATCGTTCATCCCGACCAGAGCGAGCAAGTGCCCGCTATGGTTGAACGTTACAAAACCCTGATTACCGAGTCTGGCGGCCACATTCACCGTCTGGAAGACTGGGGTCGCCGCCAATTGGCCTACCCAATCAACAAGCTGCACAAAGCACACTACGTGCTGATGAATATCGAGTGCACCCCGGCTGCCATCGAAGAGCTGGAAACCGGTTTCCGTTTCAACGACGCCGTATTGCGCCACCTGACCATCAAAATGGACGAAGCCGTTACCGAAGCTTCCCCCATGATGAAGGAAGAAAAATCCAAAAATCTGCTGAACGGCCAGTCTCAGGAAGAAGCTGCCGCCGAAGCCTAAGCGTGAGATTTTGAACAATACTGTAAGCCTTACCGCCCGCATCAAATATGCCGACACCTTGCGCTACACCCCGGCCGGCATAGCCGTATTGGGATTGATGCTAGAGCATGAATCATGGCAAACCGAAGCAGGCGAACCCTATCTAGCCCGGTTTGAACTCCAGGCGAAATTAATCGGCGAACAGGCAAAACTCTGGCAACACAAAGCAGGCAGTATGGTGGATATATCCGGATTTCTTGCAGCTTACAGCCAAAAATACCGCCGCCCCATATTGCATATACAGACAATTATTGAAAATAAAGGTTGAATGAGATGGCTCGTCAAACATTTAAACGTAGAAAATTCTGCCGTTTTACTGCAGAAGGCATCAAACAAGTAGATTACAAAGCAGTTGATTTGCTGAAAGATTTCATTTCTGAAAACGGCAAAATCATCCCCGCCCGCATTACCGGCACCAAAGCTCACTATCAGCGCCAGTTGTCTGTGGCCGTAAAACGCGCCCGTTTCCTGGCTCTGCTGCCCTACACCGACCAACACAAATAATTAACGGAGAATTTATATTATGCAAATCATTCTGTTAGAAAAAATTGGCGGCTTGGGTAATCTGGGCGATGTAGTAACCGTAAAAAACGGCTATGCCCGCAACTTCCTGATCCCGCAAGGTAAAGCCAAACGCGCTACCGAAGCTGCCCTGGCTGATTTCGAAGCCCGCCGTGCCGAACTTGAAGCTCGTCAGGCTGCAATCTTGGCCGATGCGCAGGCTCGCCAGGCCAAACTGGAAGGCCAATCCATCACCATCGCCCAGAAAGCTGGCGTGGACGGTCGTCTGTTCGGTTCTGTAACCAACGCCGACATCGCCGAAGCCATCCGTGCATTTGGTGTGGAAGCTGTTAAAGCTAACGTACGCCTGCCCAATGGCCCGTTCAAAGCAGTTGGCGAATACGCAATCGAAATCGCCCTGCATACCGATGCTGTGGCTAATATTACTGTAGTTGTTGTACCGACCGCAGAATAAACCTACGCTGTTGTCTGCAGCATCAAAAAGGCTACCTGAATATTTCAGGTAGCCTTTTTGTCTACTATGGCTGAGCAATTATCTGTCCCATACAAACCACAAACCGCTGACGTTACACTAGAGCAACACAACTTGGCAGAGCAAGAAGGGCTCTAGCTCATGATCCCCACATAAAAATAGGGGCTGACGTAGATTAGCCCTAAATTCCACACCAATCCCGCAGGATTTTTAGCTGCCGGGACGGTGTGCCGAAGTTAAACCGAAATTCGCATTCTTTC
>NZ_DBHKXY010000031.1:0-21954 GCF_057315495.1 Eikenella sp. | reverse complement strand
AGTGGATTAACAAAAATCAGGACAAGGCGGCGAGCCGCAGACAGTACAAATAGTATGGCAAGGCGAGCCAACGCTGTACTGGTTTTTGTTAATTCACTATAACAAAGGCTACCTGAAATATTTTCAGGTAGCCTTTGTTGGTTTGCCTAATCGGCTTAGTGCTCAATCGGTTTGGCTGGGCGGGTGGCGGCTTGGCCTAGGGCGGCGCGCCATTGTTGCGGGGCTTTCACCAGTTCCAAAGCGCGGCGCAGTTGGTCGTCTTTGGCTGGATTGGGTTTGTAGCGGGTGGCGGGGTTGTTGTCGGCCTCGTCTTTGGCAGCGGGTTCGGAGGCGGCTTTGTTTTCGGCGCTGTGGTTGTTCAGCGTGCGGCCGCGTACTTCGTTGCCGCCGTTGGGGTTGCTTAGGTGGCCGGAGAGGTCGGCTTCGCGGCTTTCGTAACGGCGGGTTTTATCGGCCACTTCCACGTCGGGCACGATGCCTTGGGCTTGGATGGAACGGCCGTTTGGGGTGTAGTAGAGCTGGGTGGTAATTCTCAGCGCGCCGCCGTTGGAAAGGGGCATCACGGATTGTACGGAGCCTTTGCCGAAGCTTTGCGTGCCCACAATCACAGCACGTTTGTGGTCTTGCAGGGCGCCGGCCACGATTTCGGAGGCGGAGGCGGAACCGGAATTGACCAACACGGTGATGGGGATGGTTTTAAATTCGGCAGGCAGGCCGGCAAGCGGGTCTTTGCTGTTGCCGATTTGGTAGTCGGCGGGCTGGGCTTTGAGGTTCATGTTTTCCTTGCCGTCGCGGCCTTTGGTGCTCACCACGAGCTGGCCGTTTTGCAGGAAGGCGGCAGATACGCCAACGGCGCCGTTGAGCAGGCCGCCGGGGTCGTCGCGCAGGTCGATGATGAGGCCTTTGAGCGGGCCACCGTTAGTGCGGTGCATGGCTTGCAGGGCTTCGGCCATGGCGGGCACGGTGCGCTCTTGGAATTGGCTGATGCGCAAATAGCCGTAACCAGGCTCGATGAGGTCGTGGCGCACGCTGCGTACTTTAATCACGG
Source organism: Eikenella sp. (assembly GCF_057315495.1). Taxonomy (NCBI): domain Bacteria; kingdom Pseudomonadati; phylum Pseudomonadota; class Betaproteobacteria; order Neisseriales; family Neisseriaceae; genus Eikenella; species Eikenella sp. The sequence goes on along the minus strand of NZ_DBHKXY010000031.1, from coordinate 20,906 downwards.
CGCGGGTGAGGGTAACCACGATGGGCTGGGGCGTGTCTTTGCGGAGGAGGGTAAGGGTGATTTTGGTGCCCGGCTCGCCGCGCATGCGCTTCACGGCATCGTTTACGCTCATGCCGCGGGTGGAGGCATCGTCGATTTTGATGATGTAGTCGCCGCTTTTGATGCCGGCGCGTTCGGCGGGGGTGTCTTCAATGGGGGAGACCACTTTAACGAAGCCGTCTTCGCTGCCCACTTCCATACCCAAGCCACCGAATTCGCCTTTGGTGGATTCCTGCATGTCGGCGTAGTCTTTGAGGTTCATGTATTCGGAGTGCGGGTCGAGGTTGGAAACCATACCTTTGAGCGCGCCTTCGAGGATTTCGTCGTCGGTTTTGTCTTGATAGTAGTTGGCTTTCACCTGGCTGTACACTTCGGCCATGGTGCGCAGTGAATCCACCGGCAGGGGCTGCTGGCTGCGGGTTTCGGCAAAGCTCTGCATGCTCAGGCTTACGGCGATGCCGGTGAAGGTGCCCAGGGTGTAGAGGGCGATTTTTTTGAAGGTGTTGTTGGACATAATGGGTGTTGGTCTTTCAGGTTTTGTTAATCTGAGCCCGAATAATCGGCGGTGGCGGGAGCTGTGTTTTTCAGGTAGCCTGCCGTATGGCTCGAAAGGCTGAACTTTAGGCAAATTTGCTTGTTCCAGCAAGGGGGTGGGGGAAAATAAATGTTAAACGAGGTGGGGATGGGTTTTTATAGATAGCGGGTGGAAAGGCTAGCTGAATAATACAGCGGATGTTTGAGCTTCGTTAGCACTTGTATTTTCAGGTAGCCTTTAAGTGGTTAAAGGCTACCTGAAGATTTCGCTCACCGGTTTGGCTAGTTTACCCATGAGGCTGGGTTCATGGCTTGGTTGCGATAGCGAATTTCGAAGTAGAGGCCGTTTTCACCGTCGGGAAGGCTGCCGCTGCGGCCGATGGTTTGGCGGGCGGATACGCGGCTGCCGGCGCCGGCGCTGATTTGGGAGAGGCCGGTGTAGATGCTGAGGTAGCCGCTGCCGTGGTCGACGATAACGGTGTTGCCGTAGCCTTGCAGGGGGGCTGCGTAGGCGACTTCGCCTTCGGCGATGCTGCGTACGGCGGTGGGCGGGGTGCTGATGAAGAGGCCTTTCCAGGTGCCGCCGCCGGGGCGGGCTTGGCCGAAGCGGCCGCTGATGCTGCCGCTGGCGGGGCGTTGTAGGCGGCCTTGCATGCGGCTGAAGCCTTGGCTTTGCGGCTCTTGGACCTCGGGGGCTTCGAGGGCAAGGTCTTCGGCGGTGAGGGTGTTGCGGTTGGTGTTTTCTGGTGTTGGGGTGTCGTGTTGACGGGCTTCGCTGTGTTCGCTTTCAGGTGGCCTGTGCGGACGTGGGGTGGGTGGGTTGCCGTTTTGGGCTTGTTGAGCTTGCTGCTGGCGGCGTTGGCGCAGGGCTTGGGCACGGCGCTGGCGTTCGGCTTCCTGCCGTTGGGCGGAGCGGCGGCTGAGACTGGCGATGAGGCCGTTGAGGCGGCTTTCGTTTTGGCGCAGGGTTTGCAGCTTGGCGGTTTCGCGGCTGATGTCTTGCTCGAGGCTTTGCTGTTGGCGTTGCTGCTGTTGCTGCTGTCGGCCGAGGCGGGCGGCGGTGGTTTGCTGCTGGCGTTTGAGGGTGTCGAGCCGCTTGAGCTGTTCGTTGATGCTGTCTTGCTGCTGTTTGAGCTCTTGGCGGTTGTGTTGCAGCTGGCTAAGGGCCTGGGCGTTGGCTTGGTTGAGGTGGCGCAGGTATTCGAGGTGGCGGCCTTTCTGCTGGGGGTCGGCGTTTTGCAGAAACAGGGTTACGGCGTTGGGCTGCTGGTTGCGGTAGCGGCTGTTGAGCAGGCGGGCGGCTTGGGCTTGGGTGTTTTGGATGCGGGTTTGCAGGCTGTCGAGCTTGGCCTGCATGGCTTGCAGCTCGCGCCAGGCGGTTTGGCGGCTGCGGGTGAGGCGGTCGAGCTCGCGGCGCACGGTGTCGAGTTCGCTTTGGGTTTGGCGGATGTTGCTTTGCAGCTGGCGTTGTTCGCTTTGCTGTTGTTGGAGCTTGCGGTTGCTCTCGCCGATGGCGCGCTGTACTTGGCGCAGGTCATCTTTAGGCGCAGCGGCGGCGGGCATGGCGCTGCAGAGGAGGGCGAGGAGAATGAGGATTTTGCTGTGCTTCATGAGGCTACCTGAAAAAAGGAGAGGCTACCTGAAAAGGGGTTAGAGGAAATGGAGGTGTTCGGCAAGGATGAGCGTGCCGATGCCGATGAGGACGAGGCCGCCGAGGATTTCGGCGCATTTGCCGATGGCGCTGCCCAGGAAGCTGCCCAAACGCAGGCCGATGGCGGCCATGATGGTGGTGGCCAGGCCGATGGCAAGGGCGGTGAGCAGGATGTTGACTTCGAGGAAGGCCAGGCCGACGCCGACGATCATGGAGTCGATGCTGGTGGCGAAGGCGATGGCGACGAGCATGAGCGGTGAAGGCGGCCGGCGGCCGGATTGGCTTCTTTGGGGCTGCCCCTCTTCCGATTGTTCCCCGGCGTGCGGTTCCGGCTGCAGCGCGCCATAAATCATGCGTAGGCCGAGCAGGAGCAGCAAGGTGAAGGCGATCCAGTGGTCCCAATCGGCGATGTAGCGTTGTGCCACGGAGCCGATTGCCCAGCCGATGAGCGGGGTGAGGGCTTCCACGCTGCCAAACACGGCGGCGGTGCGCAACGTGCCCCAGCGGGTGGGTGTGCCGATGGCGGCGCCTTGGGCGATGGCGGCGGCAAAGGCGTCCATAGACATGCCGAAGGCGAGGGCTAGGATGGTGAGGAAGCTCATGGCGGGTGGAGGCTACCTGAAAGTTTCAGGTAGCCTGCGGCTGGGCGGTCAAACAAACTCAATCAGGCTCTCGCCGCTCATTTCCTGCGGCTTGGGCAGGCCGAGCATGGCGAGGATGGTGGGGGCGATGTCTTTCAGCGCGCCGCCGGCCTTGATGCGGGCGGGGCGGCCGACATACAGGAAGGGCACGGGGTTGGTGGTGTGCTGGGTGTGCGGCTGGTCGTTGGCAGGGTCGAACATCTGCTCGCAGTTGCCGTGGTCGGCGGTAATCAGCACTTCGCCGCTGGCTGCTTGGGTGGCGGCCACGATTTTGCCCACGCAGTCGTCGAGCGTTTCCACCGCTTTGATGGTGGCAGCCAGCACGCCGCTGTGGCCGACCATGTCGCCGTTGGCGAAGTTACACAGAATCACATCGAAACGCTTGGCGGCGAGGCTGTCGAGGATGTGCTGGCACACTTGCGGTGCGCTCATTTCGGGCTGTAAATCGTAAGTGGCAACTTTGGGCGAGGGCACGAGGATGCGCTCTTCGCCGGGATACGGCTCTTCGCGGCCGCCGCTGAGGAAATAGGTAACGTGCGGATATTTCTCGGTTTCGGCAATGCGCAGTTGGCTGATGCCTTGGGTAGACAGGTATTCGCCCAGGCCGTTGCGGATGCTTTCTTGAGCAAACAGCACGGGGAAGTGGTATTGGCTGCCGTAGCTGGTAAGCGAGGTGAAATAGCCGGGGCGGAAGCGCTGCTGGCGTTGGAAGCCTTGGAAATCGTCGAACAGCAGGGCTTGGGTGAGCTCGCGGGCGCGGTCGGCGCGGAAGTTCATAAAAACAACCGCATCGCCGTCGTGCAGGGCGGCTGCGGGGTCGATAACGGTGGGCTGGACGAATTCGTCGTGTTCGCCGCGTTCATAGGCGGCAGCCAGGGCTTGCAGCGGGGTGTCGGCGCGGAACGGGGCTTGGCCGAACAGGGCGTTGTAGGCCTGCTCAACGCGCTCCCAGCGGTTGTCGCGGTCCATGGCGAAGAAGCGGCCGACCACGCAGCCCACTTTCACTTGCGGATGCTGTTCGCAATAGCTTTGCAGAGTTTTCAGGTAGCCTTCCGCGCTTTGCGGCGGGGTGTCGCGGCCGTCTAAGAAGGGATGGAACACGATTTTCTGCATGCCGGCGGCCAAGGCAGCATCGGCTACGGCGAAGAAATGGTTGATGTGGCTGTGCACGCCGCCGTCGGAGAAGCAGCCGAGCAGATGCACGGTTTTCGTGGGGCTTTGCCAGGCGGCGGTGAGGGCGGGGTTTTGCGCGAGCGAGCCATTTTCGATGGCCATATCGATGCGGGTGATGTCTTGCGCCACCACTCGGCCGGCGCCGATATTCAAATGCCCCACTTCGGAATTGCCGAACTGGCCGGAGGGCAGACCCACCATGCGCTCGGAGGCATCGATCGTGCCGTAGGCGTATTGGGCTTTGAGGCGGTCGAGATTGGGCGTGTTGGCGAGAAGGACGGAGTTGTCGTCGCCTTCGAGGCGGTGGCCGAAGCCGTCGAGAATGAGGAGGACGATGGGTTTGGTAAGCTTGCTCATGGCGTGCGTTTCAGATGGAAATTGGGATGGCGGCATTATATAGCGGATTGGGTGGGAATTGAATGCGGGGCGGGGTGGAGCAGGCTACCTGAAATATAGGCTTGAGCGAAATTTTCATCATGTGGGTAGCGTAGTATGGGGTAGGTATTTTGCTGCATAGCAGCTCGCTTGGCTTGCTTTCAGGTAGCCTGCGGCGGTTTGGTAGAATGGGGTGTGAAATGACCGATGGTTTATAGAAAGGAAGAGCATGGATACGCTAGCAACGCCTTTGGGCGAATGGGAAAGGGTGCGCGAAGAAACCACGGGCAGAGTTTTCTTAGTGGGGAAGTTTTTGCAGATGCCGGTATCAGTGGAGCTTGAATCGGCTGATGTTGAGCGGGTGGATTTTGATTTTATTCAAGACAAGGTGTCGAAGTTTGCCCACATCAAGCGGCAGACTGAATTGTTTTTTGAGCGCATTGCCAAAAGCCGCCCCGATTGGTTGGGCATGGCGGCAGGGGCGCGGTTGGTGGATTATCGGGATTGCGTTGCTTGCCCTGAATTCGCGTTTGGCAGCGGGGCGGAGAGTTGGAGCATTGTTTATCGGGAAAGTGTGTTTCCGATTGCGGAGCCGTATGGGATTTTGGTGAATTATTTGGGGGATGATGTGGTGGGGTTTGAAGATATATCGGATGCGGAGGAATGCTAGCGGGCAGTTTTGAGGCTACCTGAAAGTTGCCAGCCCAGATAAAACAGCACGGTATTAAATCGGGCATAACCACTATATAATCAAATCATTTCCACACACGCCGAAACCGATTATGGATTTAACCAACCATTTCCTCATCGCCATGCCCGATATGCAGGATAATTTCTTTGCCGAGAGCGTGGTGTATGTTTGCTCCTATTCCACCGAAGGCTGCATGGGCGTGATTATCAACAAGCCCTCGCCGCTGCCGTTGCGGCAGATTCTGTCTGCCCAGCAGCACGCCGAGCCGCAGCATTTGTTTGACGACTATATCTTCTTGGGCGGCCCTGTGCAGGTGGATCGCGGGTTTGTGTTGCACAGCCCGGCGGGCAACTGGATGAGCAGCATCATCGTGGGCGACAACCTTGCGCTCACCTCCTCCGGCGACATCCTTCCCCACCTGCACGACGAACAAAGCGTGAAGCAGGCCATGCTGTTTATGGGCTACACCGGCTGGAGTGCCGGCCAGCTCGAGCGCGAGCTGGCAGAAAACAGCTGGCTCACCGTGCCGGCCAGCGAACACATCATATTCGGCATGCCGCACGAGCAGCGCTACCACGCTGCCATGTCGCTGCTTAATATTGCACCCGAACAACTCATCCGAACCGGCGGCCATGCTTAATATCCCACACGGCACCACGCTGGCCTTCGATTTCGGCGAAACCCGCATCGGCGTGGCGCAGGGCGACGCCGAAGTGGGCATTGCCCACCCGCTGGCCACCATCAGCGGCGAGGGCAACGACAAAAAATTTGCCGCCATTGCCGCCCTGGTGGCCGAATGGCGGCCGGTGCAATTCGTGGTGGGGCTGCCGCTTTCCACCGACGGCGGCGAACACGAAATGACCCGTTTGGCCCGCAAGTTCGGCCACCGCCTCAACGGCCGCTTCGGTCTGCCCGTGTATTGGGCAGACGAGCGGCTCACCTCGCTCTATGCCACCGAGCTCCTCAATCAAACCGGCCTACGCGGCCGCAAACAAAAGCCCGTACTCGACCAAGTGGCCGCACAGGCGATTTTGCAGGGTTTCTTTGAAGGCGGCTGGGTGGAAGAGTTTCACGGTTGATGGCATGAAGAAATGCTACCTGAAAACGGGAATAAGGTTTCAGGTAGCCTTTTTGGCAACGGGTGGGCAAATCTTTGCAGCAGTGCGCTGCCCGCAGCCATCTGGTTAGATCTATCCCCACTCCAATAAAAGGACGAAAACATGAAACGAAACATATGGCTGGCCATATTAGTGCTGTTGCCCGTGGTGGCTCTGGCCAAGCCTGCCCAGCGCGGCGAAGAAATCGTTTATTTCAGCGCGCCGCCGGCAGGTTTTGAAATCGGTTATCGGGCTTCGCAGGGCGGGCAGACGATTGTGGAGCTGGTGCCGAGAGGACAGACAGTGCAAAACTGGGAGCGGATGGTTACCCTGCAAACCTTCGCCGGCAACACCCGCTCGGTAAGCGACTTTCGCCGCGCGGTGTCGGATGGCTGGCGGCGCGCCTGCCCGGGCGGCAACACAATCAATCTGAGCGAGGGGCAGGAAAACGGCTATCCCTTCGCTTTTTGGCAAATGACCTGCGAACGCAACCCGCAAAGCGGCAGGCCAGAATATACTTGGATAAAAGCGATGCGGGGCGAACGTGCGCTTTATGTGGAGCAATACGCTTTCCGCCACTTACCGAGCCGGGCGGAACTAACCGATGCGGCCCGCCGCCTGCGCGGTATGTCGCTGTGCGATACGCGGCCGGGCAGGGCGCGGCAGCATCCTTGCGGCCGGCGTTAGGAATGTGGGGAGGCTACCTGAAAGCGTACTGTATCCGCTTTCAGGTAGCCTTTTCAGCTGAGTGCTGCTGCATTTTGGCGGACAGGGAACAGTTTGCATTGCAAAGCGGAATTGCGGTAGGGTGTTAAAAGTTGGCTGAAGTTTTTCAGGTAGCCTTTGGGGTGGGGAAGAGGCTACCTGAAAACATATGGGCTGCTTCTCAATAGTTCCGAAGCTAAACAGCAATCGGCTCTCGATTACCCTGTTTTTTTAGCAGTGCTCTTTCCATTTGGATTTGCACGTTTGCTGAACCGAAACGGCTGGGTGTGGAAACATTTTTGTCGTTGGAATCATTCAACCATTTGGCGTGTCGGCTGCCTTTGCTGTGGCGGCTTGAAAAAACAGGGCGGCGGGGTATAATCGCGCCCAATTAGTCGGGGTGCTGCCTTGGGCGGCTGAGAGGATACCCGTTGTACCTGATCCGGTTAGTACCGGCGTAGGGAACTATCTGGCAGAGGGCTGCGGACGGCGTGTGCTGTTCGGGTTGCTTTGCCCCCATCCGGAACGGATGGGCTTCTTCTCAGCTTTGCATTGTGCCCCGGCTTGGTATGCCGGGCTTTTTTGTGCGCGTTTGATACGCGGCTCGGTGGAGTACAGTGAATTAAATTTAAACCAGTACTGCGTTGGCTCGCCTTGCCGTAACGCGTGTACTGTCTGCGGCTCGCCGCCTTGTCCTGATTTAAATTTAATCCACTATAGTTTTTTAAATATCATAGAGGAAACAATTTGATGGAACAGCAGGCAGATAAACTTTCGGTTACCGCTTCGGCGGTGATTTGGTTTGGGGCGGCGGTGTCGGTGGCGGAAATCCTCACCGGCATGCTGTTTGCGCCGTTGGGTTGGCGCATGGGGCTTTTGGCGGTGGCGATTGGCCATGTGATCGGCGGGGTGCTGTTTTATCTGGCCGGGCTGATTGGCGCGCAAACGGGGCGCAGTGCGATGGAAACGGTACAGCTTTCCTTCGGCCGGCGCGGCTCGCTGCTGTTTTCGGCAGCCAACGTGGTGCAGCTGGTGGGTTGGACGGCGATTATGATTTTCACCGGGGCGCAGGCTGCGGCGGCGCTCACGGCAGGCTGGAGCGGTGCGCAGATAGGCTGGAGCGTGATTATCGGTGCGCTGATTTTGCTGTGGCTGCGTATTGGGATGCGGAATTTCAGCAAAATCAATTTTGTGTCGATGGGGACGCTGTTTGCACTGACGCTGTGGTTGAGTGTTCAGGTAGCCTCCGGCGAGCCGGCGGCAGCCGGGCAGGCAGATGTGGAGGCGATGAGTTTCGGGCTGGCGGTGGAGCTGGCGGCGGTGATGCCGCTGTCGTGGCTGCCGCTGGTGTCGGACTACACCCGCCGCGCAGCCAAGGCGCGGGCAGCCACGCTTTCGGCTACGCTGGCTTATTTCTGCACCAGCTCGTGGATGTATGCTATCGGGCTGGCAGCGGCGTTGTTTGCCGGTCAGAGCGAAATCGCGCCGATGCTGCAATATGCCGGGCTGGGCGCGGCCGGGGTTTTGGTGGTGGTGTTGTCTACGGTGAGCACGACGTTTTTGGATGCGTATTCGGCCGGGGTGAGCTTCAACAGCATCAGCAGCCGTTTTGGTGAAGTGGCGGTGGCGGCGGCGGTTACGCTGCTGGGCACGCTGCTGGCGCTGGTGTTTGATGTGAGCCGCTTTGAAGGGTTTCTGTATTTTATCGGCTCGGTGTTTGCGCCGATGATTGCGGTGCAGATTGCGGATTATTTTGTGCTGAAACGCAAGCCGGCTTCGGGGGAAGTGGATTGGGTGAGCTTGGCTTTGTGGCTGGCGGGTTTTGTGTTCTACCGCCTGATGCTGCAATGGCAGCCGCCGCTGGGCACCACGCTGCCGGTGATTGCGGCCACGTTTGCGCTGACGCTGCTGGTGCGTAAGTTGCTGCCGGCGTCGGACGGGGCGGCAGTGCACGAAAGTTAAGCAGAACCAAGAGCAAAAGGCTACCTGAAAAATTTCAGGTAGCCTTTCGTTTTGTTGTAGATGGAGGAAAGTCTGTTCTCCACCATTTTTCAGGTAGCCGCTATCCGAAGGCTACCTGAAATTTTTGGCGGGTATCAGCCATTGAACACGGGCAGGATATTGGCGCGGCTGAGGATTTGGGCGGCCACGTTGGCCAGGCCGAAGAAGAACACCCAAGCCATCAGCCATTTTCCGCCATATACGCGGTAGCCTTTGCCTTCGCCGAATTTTTTGCGGCAGGCGTAGAGCAGCAGGGCGGGCACGAATGCCGTCCACACGGTGGCGGCAAAGCCAACGTAGCTGATGGCGAGCACGAAGCCGGTGGGGAACAGCAGGCAGGCAACGAGTGGAGGCAGGAAGGTAAGGGCGGCGGCTTTGCTGCGGCCGGCGCGGCTGGTGCCGAAGCCGAACAGGTCGGTGAGGTAGTCGAGCAGGCCGAGGGTTACGCCGAGGAAGGATGAGGCGATGGCCATGTAGGAAAACAGGGAGAGCACGCGCACCAGCCCGCTGCCGGCCACTTGGGAGAGGGCGGCGAGCAGGGCGGCCACGTTGTCTTGCGCGGCAATTACGGGGCCGAACTGGCTGCGCGGCAGATTGCCTTGCACGGCGAACTGCCAGAGGGCGTAGATCACCAGCGCCACCAAGGTGCCGAGCCAGAGCGAGCGGGCCACTTTTTTGGCGTCGCCCCGGAAGTAGTCGAACAGGCCGGACACGTTGCCATGGAAGCCGAAGGAGGCGAGGCAAACGGGCAGGGCGGTGCCGAGGTAGATCCAGTAGCTGCCGTTTCCGCTGCCGGCAGTATCGAACAATACGGCGGGTTGGGCGGAAATGAGCAGGCCGCCGTTGGCCCAGAGGAAGGTCATAATCATGCCGCCGATGAGGATGGTGGTGCCGCGGTCTACCCAAAAGGTGGACCACCACACGCAGCCCGCAAAGACGAGGGCAAACACAATCTGGCCCACCCAAAGCGGGGCTTGGAGAGCTTGGGCGGTAAGGTTGCCACCGGTGAAGATGTAGGCGTAGGTGAGCAGATAGAGCACAAAGGCCACGGAGAGGCCGGTGATGATGCTCCAGCCGCGGCCGAGCAGGTCTTTAACGATGGTGTCGAAGTTGGCGCCGGGCGGATAGTGGGTGGTGGCTTCGAGAATCATCAGGCCGCTGGAGAGCATGGAAAACCAGGTGTAGAGCAGCACAATGAGCGAGCCGGCAAACCAGATGCCGGCAGTGGCGGTGGGGTTGGCGAGCATGCCGGCGCCGATTACGGTGCCAGCGATAATCATAGCGCCGCCGAGTACGGAGGGTTTTTGATTCATGGTGATGTGGGTATGGAGTGGGTTTTGGGTATGGTTAAAGCACTGAATTGCTTCCTGCTGCGTTGGCTTGCCTTACTGATTGCCATATTTGCGGCTCGCCGCCGTGTAGGAACCAATCATTGCTTCCGCCACACCCTCGGGCAGGGAAATGAAACGGCCGCCCAAATCAGCAGCGGCCGGATGGGAATTATACAGGGCAGGGGCTTGGCTTGACTATATGGTTTGCGATTTTTGCGCGCCTGGTTTTTGGCATATTCTCACGTTATTGCTTATTTAATGGCGTTTAGTTTTTAAAATGCAGTTTTGTTGTCATGTTGTTGCTTTGGTGGTGATTAGCAGACGGATAATGCCAGTTTGGATTAGAGGCTACCTGAAAATAAATTTTGGCTTTGCGGAAACTGGCAATGCTTGCTTGAACTTGGTTGAAGCCTTATGTTTTTAGGTAGCCTGTGGCGGAGAATAAGTAACTTGCTCTCACACGGCAACTGTATTGGCTTGGTGATGCCGCATATATTTCGACTAGAGAAAAAGGCTACCTGAAAATACGGGATAGGGTTTTCAGGTAGCCTTTGCTATTGGGTAGAACGATTGGTTTAGAACAGGGCGTCAATCTCTTGCGAGGGTGCTGCGCCACCGCCGCTTTGCGGCTGTACCGGCTCTACTGCGGTTTCCTCCGGGATCACCGGATCGCCGCCCGCAGCTTGGATATCTTCGGCATCAGGCGTAGCGCCACGGTTATCGATGGCCAGGCGCGGGCTGGTGCTCTGCTGCTCTTGCAGGAAGTATTCGCCGCCCTTGCGTACGATTTTCGCGGGCATCGGCATGCCTTTTTGCGGCACGCCTTGGAGCGCGTAACGCATGTATTCTACCCATACCGGCAGAGCAATCGTGCCGCCGAAGCCGGCGCGGCCCATGCTGCGCGGTTTGTCGAAACCGATATACACCACGCCCACCAAGTCGGGGTTGAAGCCGGCAAACCAGGCGTCTTTGTTTTCGTTGGTGGTACCTGTTTTACCGGCAATATCGCGTCGACCCAGGGCGTTGGCGCGGGCACCGGTGCCTCGGCGTACTACGTCTTGCATGATGGTGTACATGATGTAGGCGTTGCGCGGATCGATAACTTGCGGCGCACTTTCTCCGGCCACCAAGGGCTTCATCTGGGCGCGCAATCGGCCTTGGTTATCTTCAATACGGTCAATCACGTAGGGAGATACTTTATAGCCGCCGTTGGCAAACACGGCATAGGCCTGCGCCATTTGCAGCGGGGTAACCACACCGCTGCCCAGGGCCATCGACAGTGAATCGGGAATCTGGCGGGCATTAAAGCCGAAACGCTGTACGTATTGATGCACTTCGTGCACGCCGAGCGCCATCACGATGCGGATGGAAACCATGTTTTTAGATGCAGTAAGCGCCTGGCGCAGGGTGATGAAGCCGGAATAGCGGCCATCGGAGTTTTTCGGGCGCCACGGCCGACCGCCGGTGCCCATGCCGGGCAATTCGATCGGGGCATCGTTGATGGTGGTGGCGGCGGTCATGCCTTTAGCCAAGGCAGCGGAGTACACGAAGGGCTTGAAGGTAGAGCCGGGCTGGCGTTCAGCCTGGGTGGCACGGTTGAAGCTCTTACTGTGGAAGTCGAAACCGCCCACCAAGGCGCGGATGGCGCCGGTTTTGCTGTCTAATGCTACAAACGCACCTTGCAGCTCGGGCATTTGGCTGATTTGCCAACCGCGATCGAGTTTACGCACGCGGATAATCGCACCGGGGCGAATGGCGTTGTCTTTGCCGTTGTTGATGGTGCGCGCTACATAATTAAGTGCGTTGCCACTGATTTTGATGCGGTTGCCGCCTTGTGTGTAGGCTTCAATCGAAGAGCGGCTGGCCTGCAATACCACAGCCGGTTGTAGGCCGTCTACAGTGTAAACCGTATCCAGATATTGATCTAAGTTTTCATCTAAGGCATCGGCTTCTATCGTTTTTAAATCGATAAAGGCTTCTGCACCACGATAAGCACCCAGCCCGAAGCCTTTCAGGGCACGGCGCAGGGCTAGGGTGGCCACTCTTTGGCTTTCTGAGCTAACGGTGGTGTACACACGGAAGCCTTGAGTATAGGCATCTTCGCCGTATCGGTCGTACATTTCTTGGCGAACCATTTCAGCTACATATAGAGAGTTTTGGTCAATTTCTACCTGTTGGCGTCGGTAATGCAGTTCTTCAGCCAGCGCTTGGTCACGTTCTGCAGGCGTAATCATCTTTTCTTCAACCATATTATTGAGAATATAACGCTGGCGCAAGCGGGCACGTTCGGGGTTCACGATCGGGTTGAAGGAAGAGGGCGCTTTAGGCAGGCCGGCCAGGATGGTGGCTTCGGCCAAAGTCAGCTCTTTAACTGGCTTATTGAAGTAAATCTGCGAAGCGGCAGCAAAGCCATAGGCGCGCTGGCCTAAGTAGATTTGGTTGAAATACAGCTCCAAAATCTGTTGTTTGCTTAGCGATTGCTCGATTTTGTAGGCCAATAGTGCCTCATTGAATTTACGGCGGTAGCTGCGCTCGTTGGTGAGGTAAAAGTTGCGGGCTACCTGCTGGGTAATGGTACTGGCGCCAGATTGCACACCGCCGGCACGGAAGTTGCCGATCAGAGCACGAGCTACACCAGTAACGTCTACCCCCCAGTGTTGGTAGAAGCGTTTATCTTCTGCCGCGATAACGGCATTGATTAATACCGGCGGGAATTCGTCAATTTTGGTAAACGCGCGACGCTCTTCGCCATACATGCCGATGAGTTTGCCATCTGATGAATAAATAGTCAGCGGCATCCTGGGTTGATAATTAGTTACCGTCTCTAAGCTGGGGAGTTTCGGATAAGTTACCAAAACTGCAATAGCCAGCAGTCCGATACCGAATAAGGCCAGCCCCAACAATAATCCAAAGACAGTTTTAAATATTTTTCTAAACATAGTTACAAATTTTTCTATCAATAAGTACTTTGACTAAAGTAAACTATACCTTAATTTATGCAAGAAAACGCAAAACCTGATATAAATTTACCTGTGACCATTCAACCGGTCTTTTAAAGGGAGGCTCAAAGATGCGAATATCAAAAAAACCAAGAAAATCAAAACAAAAGATAAAAATGTCTTTTGGCAGCAAAGGCTGCTTGGGCGTGGATATTACGCCAACCGCCATTAATATGGTACATCTTGCCGGCAGTGTTCCGGGTAATCTTCGGTTGGAAAATTACACCATCCAGCCCCTACCCAAAGGCGTTATTATAAACGGCAACATCGAAGATCATGACCAACTCGTGTCATATTTACAACAAGCTTACCAACAGCTTGGTAGTAGTTGCAAGAATGTAACAGCAGCCCTGCCGCAGGCTTTAACCAATATACAAACGATTACTTACGATGCCCGTAGCTCTGATTTGCCGATAGATGAGTTCGTTGAGTTGGAAGCCAGCCAAACCATCGGTTCTGATAACCTGAGCTATGATTTCCAAGTTACCGCCGAGCTGCAAAACGGTAATGTGCAGGAAATCGTCATGGCTGCCGCTAAACGTGATGATGTGGATCTGCGCACAGATTTGTTCGCGGATGCTGATATCCCGTTGTCACAGCTGGATGTGGATACTTTTGCTGTTGTAAATGCATTCTCTGTGTGGATTGATCAATTCGCTCCCGATTTGGAGCATCAAAAACTGGCTATCTTCCATGTGGATGAAGATCAGACCAAAGCTTTAATTCTCCAAAATGGCAATATTGTATATAAACAAGAAACCAATTTTGGTAATAAACAGCTGACTCATAACATCCAGCGCCAATATAAATTGAGTGAGGATGATGCATGGAGTATGCGTTTCAAAAGCAATAAGCCTGCAGATTTTCAAGGTACTGTGGCTGATCATTTTAATAGTCAGCTTACCCAGGAAATTCAAAGGGTTCTGCAATTCTATTACACTACGGTTAGCAGTGATTACCAAGATAGCGTTAAGCATATCTTAATCTCTGGATGTCCGTTTATGCAGCCTTTCGGTCTTGCAAAAAGCGTGTACGCTCAAACCAATATTTCTACTCAGCAAGTAGAGCCTATTGCTAGTACGCAAGGCGGCAAACAAGCCGAAACTTCGAAATTTAATTTGGAATCCGGGCAACTGACCGTTGCATTTGGATTGGCTGTAAGAGGATTGTAAAATGATTCCATTAATTCAACTAAATATGCTCCCCTATCGTGAGGAGCAGGATAAACAGAAAAAAGCACAGTTTACCAGACTGATGGTGTTCTCTGGTTTGGTTGGTGTTGGTTTGCTGGTACTGACTTATGTATCACTTAGCGGCATGATTTTGAACCAAGAGTCTCGCAATCAGCAATTAACTGATGGTATTGCGCAACTGGATATCCAAATCAAAGAAGTGGAAACCTTGGAGGCTGAAAAGCGGGACTTCTTGGCTCGGAAAGCAAAAGTAGAAGAGCTGGAAAACAAACGTTTTGAAGCAGCTAGAATGATTGACTCCTTGAATACTGTTGCACCTGAGGGTGTCTATCTGACAGGAATTAAGGCAAAAGATGTTAGCACTTATACCCTGTCGGGTAAGGCTACTAGTGATAGCAAAATTGCTGATTTTATGCGCGTGATTCCAAGTACCAATGTGTTTGGTCAGCCTTCATTGGATAGTATTAATAAAGTAGAGTCGGTACAAGAGTTTGAATTAACTGTAGCTGTTTCTGCCTCGGCACCGATGAATAGTGATTCTGCAAATATTGCTCCCGTTGTAATGCCGGCAGAGTCTGCTTCTGCTACTGGTAATATTTCTGCATCAGTACCCAATACGCCTGTAGCACCTGCGTCATCTGCTACAGCTACTTCCTCCCCTGCGAATTAATGGAAGGATGAAATCATGGCACAAAAAATTGATCTTAATACCTTATATAAACAGAACAAGCTGGTTCAGCTTGGTGCTGGTATCGTTATTGTTCTTCTCCTTTTAGTTGCAGGTTACTTTGCTGTGTTTAAAGGACAATGGGAAGAGTTTGAAACTTTACAGCAGAAAGAAGAACAGTTGAAGCAGGAGTATCAAAGCAAAGCAGATCAAGCAGCCAATCTGCCAGTTTTGAAGGATGAGCTAGAAAAAATCCGCACTGCATTTAACGTGTTACTAAAACAGCTGCCAACGGATGCAGAAATTCCAAACCTGATTCAGGAGCTGCATCAAGCTGGGGCTAAAAATAGTATGCGCATGAATAGTGTGAAGCCTTTGCCTCCTGTGGATCTTGATAACGTACAGCAATTACCTTATGAAATTTCTATTTCAGGAAATTATGAGCAAATTGCACAATTTATACGAGATGTAGGTCGTCTGTCCCGTATCGTAACCTTAGATAAGATCAATCTTGTTCCTGCAGATGCAAAAGATAGCAATGGCATGCTCACCTTAACTGCTAACGCGAATACTTATAAGGCGTTGGCTCAGAGTGAAGTAGTTGCTGCTTCAGCTGCATCACAAGCTGAATGATAAGACTGGTTCTTTATAAAGGATTTTATAATGAAGAAAAATATACTATGGTGTTCAGCAATTTTTTTGCTGACAGCCTGTTCTTTGACAGAGGGTAATTTGCAGCAGTGGATGGATAATGCCCAGGCAGAAGCAAGAAGTAAGGTACGCCAACCACAGATACCGACTATTTCAAAGTCTCCTGAGTATGTTGACCCTGTCATTAATGGGTTAAATATATTTGACCCTAAACGACTGCGTGTGAACCAACAATCAGGCATTAATGCTCCAAATCCTGATAGACCAAAAGAGATTTTGGAAAACTTTAGCTTGGAAAGCTTACGTTATGTGGGTTCTATTAAACGTGGTGGACAAGTTTCCGCTTTCGTTGAGGCAGGTGGTCATACCTACACCGTACGCGTTGGTAATTATCTTGGCCAAAACTATGGGCAAATTACAGCGATTACTCCGGATAAGTTGATTTTGTCGGAGGTAACTGAAGATAGCTATGGTGCATGGCAACGTCGAACAGCGGAATTAGAGTTGAACACAACTCCAGACGCTTCTAATCAATCAAAACCTAATTAAACTTACCAAGGGATTTACGCTATGAAAATCAAAAAACTGCAATATCTAACTGCTTTAGGTATGAGCTTGGCCATGCAAGGCGTACTGGCTGGTAATATTACAGATATCAACGTTTCTGCTTTGCCGAACAATCAAAAAGTGATCAAAATTCGTTTTGATCGGGATATGCTGAAACCCAGCGGTTTCATTACTACTACACCTGCCCGTATTGCTTTGGACTTCCCGAATACTGGTGCTAACCTTAGTCAGCCGGTACTTCAATATAATGACTCGTTACTCAGCCAAATTGCAGTTGCTCAAGACAGCAATAAGACTCGTGTTTTGCTCAATTTGAATAGACCTGGGCAGTACAATGCTGAAATCAGAGGTAATGAAGTTTGGATTTATTTGAATGAGACAGGTCAGGCATCTTCTCCAGCTGTGAGAGCCGCGGCTCCCAGCAACCAAATTCAGCAAGAGTCTATTGGTGTGACTGAGACTAGAGCAACTGCAGGTCAGAATGCTCTTGGTAGCAATACTGCGAATGTGGCCGTTGATTTTCACAAAGGTACAAATAATTCAGGTGTGATTGAAATTAATACTGCCGGCTATCAGGGCACTCCTGAAGTTAAACAGCGTGCCAATAATTTGGTCATTTTGTTGAAAAATAACCAACTGCCGATTGCTGCTCAGCGTAATTTAGATGTAACCGATTTCAGCACTCCGGTTCGCACCATCAGCTTGCGCCGTTTGGGTAACGATACAGAGATCACTATCAAAAATCAGGGTGGTTGGGAACATAAGGCTAACCAGTCTGCTGGGCGATATACTATTACGGTTTCTCCTAAATCTACAGTAGCTGAAGATGGTATTAACCGTAATCGTAACCGTAATTTTACTGGTAAACGTGTTTCTTTAGACTTCCAAGACGTAGATGTACGTACTATTCTGCAGATTTTGGCTAAAGAATCTAATATGAATATTGTGGCCAGTGACAGTGTTTCTGGCAAAATGACATTATCATTGAAAGATGTGCCTTGGGATCAGGCCTTGGATTTGGTAATGCAGTCACGTGGATTAGAGTCGCGTCGTAACGGTAACATTATCCGTGTTGCTCCGGCGGAAGAGTTCCGTAAAATTGATGTTGAGACTCTGGAAAATGCTAAGCGTATTGAGGAGCTTGGCCCTCTAGTATCTCGTACGTTCCAATTGAAGTATAAAGATGTCAATGAATTCCGCAAAATTCTGAACATTAATGAGAATGGTGGATCTAATAATAGTGGCAATAATAATAACTCTTTATTGAGTAGCCGTGGTTCAGCAGTGATTGATCCGGCGACAAATACTCTGATCATTAAAGATAACCAGAATGTTATCAAAGAGTTTGAGCGATTAATTGAACAGTTGGACGTTCCTGCTCGTCAAGTAATGATTGAGGCTCGAATTGTTGAAGCTAGTGATGGCTTTTCCCGTGCATTGGGCGTGAAGTTTGGCTATAACCGTACTTCTGGTTCAACTAGAATTGGTAGTGGATTGGGTAGTGGCGGTGGTGCCAACGGTAATACTTTCTCTATTGTACCGAACGTGAACCTGCCAGCTGCATCTGCGACCTCTTCCATTACCATTGTCCGTGCATTGTCTTCCGGTGCTTTAGGATTGGAATTGACGGCTATGCAGGAGCAAAACCGCGGTAAGATTATTTCCAGCCCGCGCGTGCTGACCCAAGACCGCAAAGAAGCCACCATCAAGGCTGGTCGAGAGATTCCTTACCAAGAAGCTTCTTCCAGTGGCGCTACCAGCACTAGCTTCAAAGAAGCAGTATTAGGTTTGACTGTTACCCCACAAATCACGCCTGATGGCAATGTGATTATGGACATCAAGCTGAATAAAGATTCAGTGGATGAAAACTGTAGCGTACTGGGTACTCCGTGTATCAGCACTAAAGAGCTGGTTACCCGCGCGATGGTTGAAGATGGTGGTACCATCATCTTGGGTGGTATCTATGAGGAAGATAACTCTACTGCCCAATACAAGGTACCGTTGCTGGGTGATATTCCGCTTGTTGGCAACTTGTTCCGTGGTACTAAACGTAATAACAGCAAAAACGAATTGCTGATCTTCATCACTCCGCGTATCATGGGTAGTGAAGGTAACGTTCTGCGCTACTAAGCCACACTTTGCCGATTGATTCGGTTACAATGCCTGCCATGGATACCATGGCAGGCAATATTTTTTTTATCGGATTGATGGGTGCGGGCAAGACCACGCATGGGAAGCAGTTGGCAACGTTATTGCAACGCGATTTTGTCGATAGTGACCAACTGATTTGCCAGCGCACCGGTGTTGCTATTTCCACTATTTTCGAGCTGGAAGGGGAGGGTGGCTTTCGCAAGCGCGAAGCTGCCATTATTGACGAACTGACCCTCTGCCATCCCATCATCCTCGCTACTGGTGGTGGAGCTGTCTTGTCTCCTGACAATCGCCATTGTTTGCATACGCGCGGTACTGTGATCTATCTGCACGCCACTCCTGAAGTCCTATATCGGCGTATCCAATACGATAAAAATCGCCCCCTGCTTCAGGTAGCCGATCCACTCGACAAACTTGAAGCACTCTATCAACAGCGCGACCAGCTTTACCGCAAAACAGCCCATCTCGTGTTTAATATTCCTCCGCAGCACTCCTGCCCGCAAATTACTAAGCAGCTGTTGCAGCTGATTCAACAACATCAACATAGCCAAGAAAACCGATAATGCAAACTCTGCACGTCCATACCCCCGGCCACAGCTATCCCATCCACATTGGTTCTCGCTTGCTCGATAATTTAGCCGAACATATCCGCCCGTATATCAGCAGCAAAGCCGTCATCATCAGTAATCAAACTGTTGCCCCACTTTATCTTGCTCCCGTTCAAGCAGCCTGCCAACATCTTGGTATCAGCGTTTGCGACATCATCCTGCCTGACGGCGAACAATACAAAAATAATGAATCTCTCCAGCAAATCTACACTGGCCTGCTGCAGCATCATGCCGATCGGCGCACCACTATCTTGGCTCTCGGTGGAGGCGTAATCGGCGATCTTGCCGGCTTTGCTGCCGCTACCTACCAGCGCGGTATCCCCTTCATCCAAATTCCCACCACCCTGCTCAGCCAAGTTGATTCATCCGTAGGGGGGAAAACCGGTATCAACCATCCCCTCGGCAAAAACATGATCGGCGCGTTTTACCAGCCCCAAGCCGTCATTGCCGATACCGCTACCCTGCAAACCCTTCCTCCGCGTGAATTTTCCGCGGGGCTTGCCGAAGTCATCAAATACGCCTTGCTCGGTGACATTGATTTTCTCGCCCGACTCGAACAAACCATGCCCAGCATTATGCAGCAAGAGCAAACCGCCCTCGCCGATACCATCAGCCATTGCTGCCAAATGAAAGCGCACATCGTTGAGCAGGATGAAAAAGAACAGGGCATCCGCGCCCTTCTCAATCTCGGCCATACCTTCGGCCATGCCATCGAAACCCAGATGGGCTACGGCAACTGGCTGCACGGCGAAGCTGTAGCTGCCGGCATGGTGCTTGCTGCGCGACTTTCCGAGCATAAAGGCTACCTGAAAACCGCCGACACCGAACGTATTATCTGCCTGCTGCAAGCCGCACGATTGCCCGTTGCACCGCCAGAGTTTGCGATTGATACCTGGCTTGCCCACATGCAGCACGACAAAAAAAATCAAGCCGGCCAAATCCGTCTTGTTATTCTCAAACAGCTCGGTCAAGCCGAGGTGGAAGCTGGCTTCGGCCGGGAAGATATGGCAGCTTTGCTGCAAAGCATCTGATTTTCCATTGGGGCAGGTTTGCTAATTGGTCAAGCCGGTGCAGCAACACGGATTGATGCCATATCGGGAATAAAAATCTTAGTTTTGCAGAAACTTGCCTTTCTATGAAAATCTCGTTTTCAGGTAGCCTCTTCATACAGCAGGCTACCTGAAAATTATTTTGGCCGTTGGGTATGGTTTAAGCTTAAGGTTTGCGGAAAAATAAGGCTTTGTCTTTGCTAATAATCCAGAGAATGAATATCAGCAATAGGCCAGTTTGAATGATTTTACTGTCGGGATGAGTGGCAAAAATTTCGTCGCCGAGGTTGGTGGATAGGTGGAACAGCACGGCAATCAGGATACTGCGGTCGCTTTTCAGATACAACCAGTTGGAAAGCAACACGAATTCAATCATGCTGAACACAAAATTGGCGGTATATAGCGCGCCTTCGGCCACCACCTGGTGTGGTAGTAGCCCTGAATAAAAGCCAGCGGCAGATGCCACAGCGCCCAATATACGGTAAAGATCATGGAGGCGGTGAACATACTGAATCGGCTCAATAGTGCATCGGTGCCATGGCTGTGCCAGGCCAGCTCTTCAATGATGGCAGCAAAAATGAGGAGGAACCACGGCGAGACCATAGCTGAGCTAAATGAGGGGTTGCCGGAGATGTGGAACTGCGCCATGCTGTGGCCAAACAGCAGGGAGATGAATTGTGCCAATATCAAGGTGAACGGCAGGAGCAGCAGGGTGCATAGCAGATAGCGTTTGGGGCTGTACTAGATTAGCCCTAAATTCCACACCAATCCCGCAAGGTTTTT